>JAZUNA010000001.1:0-30219 GCA_045603905.1 Oxalobacter sp.
TCCGACTTTTTCCTTTATTACTTACAACATTTAATAAACTTCTAAGTTCATTAACATTTTTTTCTAATTCTGTAATTCTTTGATTTGTTTCCTCAATAGCTTTATTTAACGCAATCTTCTCTTCAGTTGAAATTCCTTTTGATTTCAAATCAGATTGTGCTTTTGACAACTCCAAACGATCAGTTGATTGATTCACTGGAGTTGGTTTTTCGTTAACTTGTGTCGTTATTTTTCCTTGGGAAACAGTAGTTGTTTGGGGATGCTCGCGAGACACAGATCTTTGAGCAGCGTCTGCCAATTTCAAACTATACTCACGAAAATTTGCGGCATGTAATTTCACAATAGCCTGAGCATCTTTTTGAGAAGTATCAATTCCTTTATCCATATTTGGAATAGAAAGAATTGCTCCTTCTTTTAGCAAATTCATATTCTCATTAAGAAATGCGTCAGGATTATTTCTATAAAGAACAACCAGTATTTGCTCTAACGATACATTTTTGTAACCTAAATTCCCCGCAATTTTAGATAAACTCTCTCCACGAGAAACTTTATACTCTGACTCTTTCGTTTCTTGGGAAACATCTTGTTTCTTTTCGAATGTTTTCCTATTAGTTGTATTTAAAACAATTCCTGGACTAGCAACGGCACCTGATGATTGGGAAAACTTTCTTCCCTCACGTTGTTGTTTCGCTAGACTTTCTATAGATGCAGCCGAGGAAAGCGGAGCTGAACGCAAATTTGTCCACTCCTCAGGATCAAGCATAATAAAGTATTCATTTCCTTTACGTTCATTGCCCGATTCAAGCTCAAGCAAAAGCCCAACATATGGCTCATTAACCGGCTGTAAACTACGAATACTAATAAAATTACGCTCTGCTTTATTTTCAACACTTATTTTCAGTGATTGCAAAAAAGGTGTGTAATCTATGCCAGAAAGTTTATATGCCTCTACAGGAGCAAGTGTAACCTTTATTGAAGGTAGCACTTCAGGCTTCACATCAAGCAACTCCACTTCTGCTCTTAATGGTTGTCCTAATGAAGATAAAACCGTTAAATGCCCTAAATCTGCAGAAAATGAAGGTAAAGCAACAACAGAAAAAACGAAAAATAAAATTGCTGCAAAAGTTGCTTTCACAATTTTGTATTGCTGTTGCTTAGGCATTGCTGAAATTAATATCTTAGATTTTTGAAATATTTACAGTGGATATAAATTATATCCACTGTAAACTAGTACATAAAAAATACGTTTCTATAACAAATAATGTATCAGGAAGTTCTCTTAAAACACTTGATAAAACTATTTTAACACTCATCAACAAGGTTACAACAGTTTATTAAAAAGCTATTGTTCCAAAATGATTTGTAGCATACGTCTAAGTGGTTCAGCAGCCCCCCACAAAAGTTGATCTCCCACAGTAAAAGCAGAAAGATACTTATCTCCCATTTCCATTTTCCGAAGTCTTCCTACAGGAATATCGAGTTTTCCACTCGCAGCTGTAGGTGTCAATTCACGTATTGATGCTTCACGATTATTAGGAATCACTTTTACCCATTGATTGTAACTAGCAATAATATCGGTAATTTCATCAATAGGTACAGCTTTCTTTAATTTTATAGTTAATGCTTGGGAATGACTTCGCATTGCACCAATGCGAACGCAAAGCCCATCTACAGGAATAATATCTTTGTCTTCTTTGTGTCCTAAAATTTTATTTGTTTCTGCCTTACCTTTCCATTCTTCACGAGACATTCCATTCCCCAAATCAGTATCAATCCAAGGAATTAAATTACCTGCTAATGGAATTCCTCCAAATTGACGAGTTTCCTCGTCAGTAAAATTCAACTGTTTTTGTAAAACGAGTCTATCTATTTCTAAAATAGCTGAGGCAGGATCATCCAGCAAAGAAGAAACTTCTTTATTTATAGAACCAAATTGAGTAAGTAATTCTCGCATATGTTGCGCACCACCTCCAGATGCTGCCTGATAAGTCATAGTTGACATCCATTCAACAAGATCCTGTTGAAATAAACCACCTAATCCCATCAACATGCAAGAAACCGTGCAATTTCCCCCTATAAAATTCTTGATCCCATTAGCCAAACCATCTTTTATAACGTTTGCATTAACGGGATCCAAAACGATAATAGCATCGTCATTCATACGCAACCGTGAAGCGGCATCAATCCAATAGCCATTCCAACCACTAGCACGTAATTTAGGATAAACCTCTCCTGTATATTCTCCCCCTTGGCAGGTAATAATTATTTCGCATTTTTTTAACGATTCAATATCAAAAGCATCTTTTAATAAAGTTTCGTTTTTTGCATGAAGAGGAGCTTTTCCTCCAACATGAGAAGTTGTAAAAAATATAGGTTCTATACCTGCAAAATCATTCTCTTGTTGCATCCGTTGCATCAAAACAGATCCAACCATTCCTCTCCAACCAACAAATCCTACCAATTTCATTTTGACTACCTGATTTCAAATCCTAAAACAAGTACATTAAAGTGCTGCAACAACTGCATCACCCATTTCTTTTGTACTAACTAACTTCATTCCGGTTTCATGAATATCTGCGGTTCTAAATCCTTGTGCAAGAACAGACTGGACAGCAGCTTCTACACGATTTGCTTGCTCCGGTTTATTTAAGGAATAACGCAACATCATTGCCGCAGATAAAATAGTTGCTAATGGATTAGCAATACCTTTCCCCGCAATATCTGGAGCAGAACCATGAGATGGTTCATATAATCCTTTATTATTCGCATCTAATGAAGCAGATGGCAACATGCCAATTGAGCCCGTTAACATAGCTGCAGCGTCTGACAAAATATCACCAAACATATTTCCAGTTACAATAACATCAAATTTCTTAGGTGCTCGCACTAACTGCATAGCTGCGTTATCAACATACATATGATCCAATGTAACCTCTGGATATTCTTTATGAACATCAATCACAATTTCACGCCAAAATTGAGATGTTTCCAAAACATTTGCTTTGTCAACACTAGTCAAACATTTATCCCGTTTCATTGCTGTTTGAAATGCGACATGTGCAATACGTCTAATTTCTGATTCTGCATAACGCATGGTATCAAAACCTTCACGCTCACCTTTAAAAACACCATCTGGAGCGACACGCATTCCTCTCGGTTGTCCAAAATAAATATCCCCTGTTAATTCACGTACAATTAAAAGGTTTAAACCTGAAACGATATCGAACTTTAATGTAGACGCACCTGCCAACTGAGGATAAAGAATTGCTGGTCTTAAATTTGCGAAAAGACCTAAATTACTACGCAAACCTAAAATAGCTTGCTCTGGTCGAAGGTGACGCTCTAAATTGTCATATTTAAAATCTCCAACCGCACCAAACAAAATTGCATCAGCTTCTTTTGCCAGCTTAAGTGTTTTTTCTGGTAAAGGATGTCCATGAGCAGCATAACCTGCCCCACCAACTTCTGCTTTTTCCATTTCAAATGTTTCATCAAGAGCATTTAGCACTCTCACAGCCTGTTCAACAATTTCTGGACCAATTCCATCACCTGGTAAGACAGCAATCTTCACATTTTCCTCTCAGTTCTTAATCAAAAGAAAATTTTAGTTAAAAAATTAAATTTAGAACTTTTTATTCTATAATTTATTTGAATTATAAAGAAATACTATTACGCATTATACTGCAGGCATTGTTAGTCAAATCAGCTATCTAATATGTAATATTTGAGTAAGAAATTCTTATGCGCAATCTAAAATTTCCCCATATTTTAGATTGCGAATAAATGTATCAAAACAATACTCTGCTACGAAAAACCTTTATATTCAAACTAGATAGTTTATTACTACTTTCTTCAATTATATGTAGCATAGTAGTTCTTTGTGCATCAACCTATTTCATTTGAAGAAGAAATTGCCAATGACATTGAAAGGATGCAAAAAGTCATTGATATAGCAAATTATTCTACTAAGGAACATTTAACATCAAACGCAAGACTCTTAGCTCAAAATACGCTTTTAATTAATGCCGTCCAAACATTGGACTATCAAACTTTTTCTTCTTTTTCTAAACAATTACTCAATGATGTTCATACTGACTTTATCACTATTACAGACAATAGTGGAATAGTTATTTGGCGAGGTCATTCACAAAAACGGGGAGACAATATCCTAAATCAAGAAACTATTGTTAAGGCATTAAATGGCCCCTTCATCTGCCCTTGTTTTTGGAACTGAAGTTCCTTTTACTCTCAGAAGCAGTTATCCGATTAGAGATCTTAACAACAACATTATTGGCACAATTTCCGTTGGTATTAATTTAGCAAACCCACACTACGTAGATCACCTAAAAAAAATGAGTGGAATGGAGGTAAGCATATTTAAAGGTGATACTTGCAAAATGACAACACTGTTAGAAAAAAGTGAACGAGCTATTGGATACAAACCTCAATCGGAAGAAATCATACAAACCGTATTATACAAAGGACAAACCACATTTACTGAAGATAACATTTTAGGAACCACTTTTAAGGCATCTTATTGGCCTATTAAGTCTGCAGATGGAAAAATTATCGGCATGTAGTTTATTGGATTCCCACTTGATAAGCTTTTAGTCCTCAAAAATCAGGCCGTTTTTAAATCTTTGGGAATTTCAATTATTGTGCTCATTATATCGTTACCCGTCTTTATCTTACTTGGAATACGACTTGGAGTTCCTATACGCAAAATATCACACTATATATTAAGCATATCCAATCAAGAAAATGCAACTTTAGATATTTATAGCAATGATGAAACGGGGCTATTAGCTAATAAGCTTCGTCGCATGGTTTCTATATTACAAGCTCGCTCTAATGAATTTCGTTTACTCGCCTATAAAGATCCCCTTACTGATTTGTGGAATCGAAACTATTTTATTGAGGCATCCAAACAAGAAATTACTCTTTCACTGCGCCATAATTTAGATTTATGCTTGTGTATCGCTGATATCGATTATTTTAAAAACATCAATGACACTTACGGACATCCTATAGGGGATATCGTATTAAAACAAATTGCTAAATTGTTTCAGGAAAATCTTAGAAGCTCTGATATCGTTGCTCGTTATGGCGGAGAAGAATTTATTTTCCTACTTCCCCACACATCCTTAAACGAAGGGATTAACGTTTTTGAAAAATTAAGAGTTCTCTGCGAAAACTTAATTATTGTAACCCCAGAAAAATCAATTCAAGTCACAGTAAGTTTTGGTTTAACCGCGCTTTCTCATGATACAAACCTCTCTCTACATGCCATAGAAAAACTGCTTATAAAGCAAGCTGATGAAGCATTGTATCAATCGAAAACAGCAGGAAGAAACCGTGTTACTGCAAAAACAATTCAAATATAAAAAATTAAATAGTATTCGCTAACCAAGGTTGATCTTGAATACGAGATTTTTCATATTCACGAATTTCTTCTGCATGACGCAATGTTAATCCAATATCATCAAGCCCATTTAAAAGACAGTACTTTCTGAATGGATCTATAACAAAAGGATAACGAATATTTCCATTTGAACTTGTAACTAACTGTTCTTCAAGATCTACTGTTAATTGATACCCAAGTTCAGATTCAACTTCTTTGAAAAGAGTAGAAACCTGATCTTCAGTTAAGATAACTGGCAACAAGCCATTTTTAAAACTATTATTGAAAAAAATATCTGCAAAACTGGAAGCAATAATTACTTTAAATCCATATTGTTGCAATGCCCAAGGAGCATGCTCTCTGGACGACCCACATCCAAAATTCTCACGCGCCAAAAGAATGGTTGCACCTTGGTATCTTGGCTGATTTAATACAAAATCAGGATTTAATGGGCGTTTGGAATTATCCATACCTGGCTCCCCATGATCCAAGTAACGCCATTCATCAAATAAATTAGGTCCAAAACCTGTACGTTTAATTGACTTAAGAAACTGCTTAGGAATAATAGCATCCGTATCCACATTAACACGATCAAGAGGAACTACCAGTCCTTGATGTTTCGTAAATTTTTCCATATTTGTCCTCTGTTTCCTGCAAAAATTTATTGTGCGGCTCTTTCAATTGCCTGCCCACCTTTTTGCAAATCTTTTCCTATTCCTTGCACGGTATTGCATCCACTAACACAAATGAGAACCATTAAGGCAACAAAAATTTTTTTCATGGTTTCCCCAGTTATCAAACTAACTTACGAACATCAATAAAGTGCCCTGCAATACCCGCTGCAGCAGCCATAGCAGGAGAAACTAGATGAGTACGACCTCCTGGTCCTTGACGCCCCTCAAAATTACGGTTGGAAGTAGATGCGCAACGCTCACCTGGAGATAATCGATCATCATTCATAGCCAAACACATCGAACACCCAGGCTCACGCCATTCAAAACCGGCTTCAATAAAAATCTTATCTAATCCCTCTGCTTCTGCCTGTTTCTTTACTAAACCTGATCCAGGAACTACTAAAGCCAACTTGACATTAGATGCTCGTTTTTTACCTTGCACAATCTTTGCCGCTTCACGCAAATCTTCTATACGAGAGTTTGTACAAGACCCAATGAAAACTTTATCGATCTTGATATCAGAAATTAACTGATTAGGCTCCAATCCCATATATTTCAATGCTTTTTCTATAGCATCTCGCTTTACTGCATCTGCTTCTTTTGCGGGATCAGGAACACGATCCACAATAGAAGTTACCATTTCTGGAGAAGTTCCCCATGTTACTTGAGGCTGTATTTGTGTCGCATCTATTTTGATAACGGTATCAAATTTTGCTCCAGGATCAGAATGTAATTCTTTCCATTTTTCAACAGCAACATCCCAATCTTTACCTTTTGGAGAGAAAGGTCTATCTTTTACGTAATTTATAGTTGTTTCATCTACAGCAACCATACCTGATCTTGCACCAGCTTCTATTGCCATATTACAAATAGTCATCCGACCTTCCATAGATAAACTACGAATCGTTGATCCAGCAAACTCTATAGCATATCCCGTACCACCTGCTGTTCCGATTTTTCCAATAATCGCTAGTACAATATCTTTTGCTGTAACACCAGGTAACAAATCTCCTTCAACTTCAATTAACATTGAACGAGATTTTTTTGCTAACAAAGTTTGAGTTGCTAGTACGTGTTCGACTTCGGATGTCCCAATGCCAAAAGCTAAACACGCGAATGCGCCATGAGTTGAGGTATGAGAATCCCCACAAACCACCGTCATTCCTGGCAAAGTCGCACCTTGTTCAGGACCAATAACATGCACAATACCTTGCCGCTCATCATTCATATTAAAGTACGTTAAACCATACTCTTTAGCATTTGTATCTAACGTTTCTATTTGAAGTCTTGATATAGGATCCTTGATTCCTTCAGAACGATCTGCTGTAGAAACATTATGGTCAGCAACCAGTAAATTCGCAGACTTTCTCCATGGAGTCCGATTTGCAATTCTGAGTCCCTCAAATGCCTGAGGACTGGTTACCTCGTGCAAAAGATGTCGATCAATATAAAGTACAACAGTACCATCTTCTTCGGTACGTACAATATGGGATTCCCAAAGTTTATCGTATAGTGTTTTTGGCATAGCGGAAACGACCTTAGTCTTTAATAAGACGAGTATTATGCCATATTCATCGAATTTTCTTTAAAAAATAAAAACTTTAAGTTTCAAGCATTTGATCTTGCCAACGAAATGAGAGAAAAGCAGTCCCTAATGCAAGCAAAGCGAAACCTGAAGAAAACAAGTAAACTGCTTGAGCTCCAAGTTTTCCCCAAATAAAAGAAAGAAAAAATCCGCCTAAAGTTCCGCCTATTCCATATGAAGCACTGATAAAAGCAGCTTGTCCTCTTGCCTGAAGTGCTCCAGAGAACCATCTTTGCATCGTGATTATGCTAGCAGAATGATGCCCTCCAAAAGTTGCCGCATGAAGTAACTGGGCAATCAAAAGTACAATAAAAGATTCTGCTCCGACACCAATCATAAAAAAGCGAACTACTGCTAGAAAAAGGCTTGTTAGCATAACAAGCTTGATACCAAAACGTTGAAATATTTTTGATTGATAAATAAAAAAAACTATTTCCGCTGTAGCACCAAATGCCCACATAAAACCAATTGTCATACTACTGTACCCTAGCTTTTCCAAATAAAGAGAATAAAAAGCATAAAGCCCAGCATGAGCAAATAACATAAAACAAGCAGAAAGCATGAATGTTAGAACATCTTTACGCATTAAAATAGGCCAAATAGATTGCTTTACCAAGTTAGAAGAAGGTATAGATGTATCATAAATACGCATACTTACAATAAAAACCAATACCAAAATCAGCAACCCAATGGATGGCATCCATTCTATTCCGTAATAATCGAGGAAAAGGCCTGTAGCTAATGTCATAACAATATAACCTATTGAGCCCCAAAGCCTAAGCTGTCCATAACGCAGTAAATTTCCACGCATTTCAGCAAGCATAATTGCGTCAGATAAAGGACCTTGTGCGCTAGTAAATAAATTAATAGCGACCATAATCAACGCAAATTGAAAAAAAGTATTTCCGAAAAAAAGTGATATAAAACAAATTAATGCAAAAATAGCTGTTATCTGCAAAACGCGAGAACGTTTCTGCGTAATATCAGCAACCCATCCCCAAAGATTAGGGCCAACAATTCTCATCGCTTGCATTATTGACATTAAAATGCCAATTTCAACAGCACCAATTCCTCTATGTGCAAAAAAAAGAGAAACGTAAGGAGGAAAAACGCCAACAAAACTGTAATAACAAAAAAAGAAAAAACCAAAATTAAAAGACTGTTTCGGCCAGGAAGAATCCATGTGTTCCAGTTTTGTATCTGTTTTATCTTATGTGTTATTTGGATTTACCAATTTTGGGCGTAGAAACGTTTACATCTTGACATTGCGCACGGTTCTGTAAAACAGCATCTATTAAAACCAGTTTCAAAAGTGCTTCGGCAACAGGCACTGCACGAATCCCAACACACGGATCATGTCTACCATGAGTTTCCATTACGACTTCTTTTCCATAAATATCAATAGACTGAAGAGGAACACGAATCGAGGGAGTTGGTTTGATAGCTAACGAAACCGTAATATCCTGCCCAGTTGAAATACCTCCCAATATGCCTCCTGCATAATTTGTCTGGAAACCATTTGGCGTTAATTCATCATTATGAGTAGAGCCACGTAAAACAATCGAATCAAAACCAGAACCTATTTCTACTCCTTTAACAGCATTTAACCCCATCAAAGCAAAAGCAATTTTTGCATCTAACTTTTCATATAACGGATTTCCCAAACCTACTGGTACATTTTGAGCAATTACATTAACACGAGCACCAATAGAATCCCCATCTCGCCGCAACGTGTCCATCAACGATTCCATCTCTCCTAAAATTGCTGAATCATTTGTTGGTGCGAAAAAAGGATTATTTGAAGTTTCCTCTAATGCATAAAAAGGAATCTTGATTTCCCCTAACTGACTCAAATAAGCTTGAACTGTCGTGCCATAGTACTCGTGCAACCATTTTCCCGCTACAGCACCAGCAGCAACAATCATAGCAGTCAATCTGGCAGAGGAACGCCCACCACCTCTATGATCGCGAATACCATACTTTTGCCAATAAGTATAATCTGCATGTCCTGGTCGAAATACCTCAGCTAGATTTCCATAATCCCTACTGCGTTGATCTTCATTTTTGATTAACAAAGCAATAGGCGTCCCTGTTGTTTTGCCATCATAGGTTCCAGAAAGAATCCGTACCGTATCAGATTCTTTTCTCTGCGTAACATGACGAGAAGTTCCTGGTTTTCTGCGGTTTAGTTCCGGCTGGATATCCTCTTCTGACAAAACCATACCAGGAGGACAACCATCAATGATGCAACCAATCGCTTCCCCATGCGATTCCCCAAAAGATGTAACAGTAAATAATGTGCCAAAAGTATTACCAGACATGGTTATAAAAAAAGAATAGAAAAAAAGGATTTTATCAGTTAAAAATATCAGATAGCTAATACACTATGAATACTGCCATAACACAGAGTCATTAAAAAGCCAGGTAAAACACCAAGCACAATAATTGCTATCGTATTGAAGCTAAGCACTATCGTCTCTACACGAGAACAAATAACTTTCTCTGTAACAACAGGTTGATCAAAATACATTAGCTTGACAACTCGAAGATAGTAAAAAGCTCCAACTACTGATAATACAACAGCAAAAACAGCAAGCCAAACACGCCCTGAAGCAACCAATGCTTCCAAGACAACCCATTTTGCATAAAAGCCTGCTAATGGAGGAATACCTGCAAGTGACAACATGAATAGCATCATCATAAAAGCATGCCAAGGACTTCTTTTATGCAATCCCCGAAAATCATCCAACTTATCCGACTCATAATTTGCTTGAGATAGTGACAAAACAATTCCAAATGCTCCAGATACAGCTAATACATAAATCAGTGTATAAAATAATGATGAACTATATGCATTAACTGAAAAATCCAAATTACCCCGTTCAATGACACCTGAGAGCATCCCTAAAAGCATAAATCCCATTTGTCCTATTGTGGAATAAGCAAGCATTCTTTTGATATTGGTCTGAGATAAAGCCGTAATATTTCCAATAGTTAAAGAAAGAACAGAAATAATTACTAGCATCTGCTGCCAATCATGGGCTAAAGAAGACAACCCCTCTATCAAAACACGTAAAAAAATTGCAAAACCGGCTAGTTTTGGTGCTGACCCTATCAGTAAAGTTACAGCAGTCGGAGCACCTTCGTAAACATCCGGAACCCACATATGAAAAGGAGCCACTCCCAATTTAAAAGCCATTCCTGAAACAATGAAAACCACACCAAATATCAGGATAGTTTTACTGACATTTCCTAAAGCACATATATGAGCGACTTCCTTCAAATCTAATGTACCTGTTGCACCATATAACATGGAAATACCATAAAGCAGAAAACCAGATCCTAAAGCACCTAAAATAAAATACTTTATTGCAGCCTCAGAAACACGATTGTCATTTCGTTTCATGGCAACCATTGCATACAAAGGCAAAGCTATCAGTTCAATGCCTAAATATAGAATGAGAAAATTCGCACTGGAAATAACAATTAATTGTCCTAACAAACAGAACAAAGCCAGAACATAAAACTCACCGCCAATAACGTTCCCAAGCATATTACGCTCATAGATATAGCGATGCGAATAAAGAAAAGCAATAAGCATCACGATACAAGTACATATCTTCAAGAAGCTCGACACTGCATCAGCGACAAACATGTTCTCGAAAATATATGTTGCTGCATAATTTGGATGGTTACTTTCTAGAAAAAGACGGCAAGAAAGCCCTATGCAAACTGTTATGGCTGCCAATGAAAGAATCCATATCGCCACCTGTTTACCTCGGGGAAGATACATATCGACAATTAAAATACCGATTGTCATTACAAGCAAAACAAGCTCTGGATAAGCTGGCGCTAAATTAATGCCATTCATGTTATTCCACCTTATCCTTTCAGACTATCAATATCTTCAACATTAACCGAATTCAAATTACGGAATAAAACTACCAGAATAGCTAACCCAATTGCTGTTTCTGCTGCAGCTACCGTCAAAATAAAGAATACAAAAATCTGACCTACTGCATCCCCCAAATAATGTGAAAAAGCCACAAAATTCAAATTTACTGCAAGCAACATCAATTCAATTGACATAAGCAAAATAAGCAAATTACGTCGATTGACAAAAATACCAATAATGGAAATAGAAAAAAGTACTGCAGAAACAATGAGATAATGAATGAGAGAAATCGTCATTTTTTCTCTCCCTGATCATCTGTTTTTCTGTGTTCTTGTTGAGCATAAGCAGTATCTGCCACCATCTCAATTAAACGTAAATTATCTTCTTTTCTAGCATTAAGCGCTTTTGAGGCAGAAGTATATTTAGCATCTTTACGGCGACGTAAAGTTAGAGCAACCGCTGCTAAAATAGCGACTAAAAGTATCGCTGCAGCAATTTCAAATGCATATAAATATTCTGTATATAACACCATACCGATGTTATACGTTAGTCCTATCGTATTCGAAATCTCAGGAGAATAAGATTCTTCAACCCAAAACCCCTTCATCAATACAACTACCATTTCGAAAACAATCAAAATACCAACTGGTATAGCAACAACTATATTCCGCCGAAAATTCTCTCTAATGACTGCTAATTTGATATCTAGCATCATGACGACAAAGAGAAAAAGAACCATAACGGCACCGACATATACCAACATTAATATTAAAGCGAGAAACTCTGCTTTTAATAAAATCCAAATAGCTGCAGCAGAAAAAAAAGCTAGAACAAGATAAAGTGCAGAATGAACAGGATTACGAGAAGTAATTACTCGTAAAGCAGCAAAAATCAATATAGCTGAAAAACTGAAAAAAAATATTGTTTGAAAATTCATATCAATTCAAACTCGTCTCACTATCATTAAATGTATTTTGTTGTTTTGTTTTTATGATATCTGCCTCATATCTATCACCAATTGCCAACAACTCTTCCTTTGTAAAATACAATGTACTTTTGTTTTCCGCTACGTACTCAAACATTTGCGTCTGCACGATAGCATCGACTGGGCATGCTTCCTCACACAATCCGCAAAAAATGCATTTGTTTTGATCAATTTCATAACGAATTGTTCTTCTTGTGCCATCTTCACTTTCTCCTGACTCAATCGTAATAGCAAGAGCGGGACATACTGATTCACACAACTTACAAGCTATACAACGCTCCTGTCCATTTGGATAACGTCTTAAAGCATGCATGCCTCTGAAGCGAGGAGACAGGGGTGTTTTTTCTTCCGGATATTCAACTGTTACTTTAGGCGCAACAAGATAACGGGCTGTAACAAAAAGCCCTTTTATCAAATCAACAAGAAAAAAACTACTTAAAAAATCCTTTACTCTTCTCATTGCTAACTAAAACCTGCTTGTTTATCCCCATATATTCAATGGCGTTTTTATCCAACAAGCAACCAATACAAAATACCCCATAGTAATAGGAAGAAATATTTTCCACCCTAAACGCATTGTATGATCATAACGATAACGAGGAAAAGTTGCTCTAACCCAAATAAAAGTTGACACGACAAAAAAGGTTTTTATACCTAGCCATATCCAACCAGGTACCCATGATAAAAACGCACAATCAACCGGAGCTAACCATCCTCCTAAAAAAAGAATCGATGCCATGGCAGAAAATAAAATCATATTTGCATACTCAGCCATAAAAAACATACCAAATGCAATGCCTGAATATTCAACCATATGTCCGCCAACAATTTCAGATTCACCCTCAATAGCATCAAAAGGATGTCTTGCAGTTTCTGCAAGACTAGAAATAATAAAAATTACGTAAAGAGGAAAAAGAGGAATCCAATTCCATGATAAAAAATTCCATCCGTAAGAAGCAAAAAAACCTTTGCTTTGGGCATATATAATTTCTGATAGATTTAAACTACCAGAAACCATCAATACAGTTACCAATATAAATCCCATTGGGATTCCAAAAGAAATCATTTGTGCGGCTGCTCGCATAGCACCCAAAAAAGCATACTTTGAATTCGTCGCCCAACCAGCAATAATCACGCCATAAATACTTATGGATGTAATCGTAACGAAGAATAAAATTCCCGCATTCAAATCTGCTAAAACCATTTCAGGTCCAAAAGGAATAACAGCCCATGCAGCAAGTGCAGGAGTCATCGCAAGAACAGGAGCCAAATAAAAAAGTTTTTTATCTGCTTTATCAGGAACAATAATTTCTTTTAATATTAACTTGATGCCATCGGCAACTGGCTGTAATAAGCCTAAAGGACCAGTTCGATTTGGTCCAACACGCACATGCATCCAAGCTACTAATTTACGTTCCCATAATGTTAAATAAGCAATGAGAAAAAGTACTGGACCTAAAATCAAACCTAATTTGACTAAAGTCCAAACAATAAACCAGAAATCCCCAAAAAAAGAATTTCCATATAAGTGAATAAATGCAAGAATATCTGAAATCATGCACCCCTCACCTGAACCGCTCCGAACAAGGCACCTAACTTCGCTGTTTCAATATATCCAGCATTTATTCTCACAACATTATCAGGCAACGATTTATCTAACTTGACATTTAACTGAACAGAATTCTCTCCTTGCTGAACATAAACAGTTTCTTGAGATGTTATGCCTAATTTTTTGGCAACTTCTAATGAAATATAAATGCAATTTACTGTTTCTTTTCGTGACTTCATTAATGAAAAAGCACGACGCACAATAGGATCAATAAAAGATGTATCAGTTAAACGCTCTAAGCCATCTGATTGAATAAACGAAAAAGTAGGTAAAATTCCTGAAAAGTTATTTAATCTACTTTTAACATCTTCTGTATCTAAATGTATGAAAGTATTCAGAATCTCTTCTGAACTATTAAATTCAAATCCATCTAACTCTAGTAAACTTCCCAAAGCCCTTAATACTTTCCAAGCTGGACGTGTATCTTCTAATGGTTTAACAAGCGCTTGAAAACTTTGAACTTTACCTTCGCAGTTAATATATGTTCCTGCTGTTTCAGTAAACGGAGAAATCGGCAACATCACATCAGCATAATCCATACCATGCTTATAAGATGACATCACAACGACCATTTTAGCTTTTGATATATTTTCTTTAGCTAATAATGGATTGCTAGCCTCTATTTCTGGCTCTGTATGCAAAAGCAAATAAGCTTGATGCGGTTCATACAAAATTTTTCCTGTATTGGTAGTTTTCTCCTTATTCGCATACACAAGAGAACCTCCTACCGCATTAGCTCCATCTATTAGATAACCTAATTTAGCTCCTGTCACATTTGCGATCCACTCTGCCATAACGTGTAGCTCTGCCAATTTAGGATGTCTTGCCGCTATATTTCCAAGAAAAATAGCATGATTGCCTTTTTTTACTAATGTCTTTGCGATGTTATAAGCTTCAAGAGAAGGTTTACATATTTCAAAGCCTTTAGGAACATCAATTGATTTTAATTGCGCAACACTAAAAACAACTTCAGCAAGCAACATGCTCCATTGAGACGGTGCTGCAATGATTTTATGTTGAACTGGCATAAGCCAATTATCATCCATCCCATGCAAACAATTAATAATCGTACCTCTTTTCGATGCACGCCGAAATCGAATGGACATGACAGGATGTTCTTCTCTAAGAAAGGCTCCAATAATAAAAGCACTATCAAGAGAATCAATATCTGTTAATGACATTCCTAACCAAGGAGTTATCTTTTCTTCAAGTGAAAAATCCATATACTGAGAACGACAATCCACATTATGCGAACCCAAGCTATTCATTAACTTCTTCAATAACAACATTTCTTCCAATGTTGTTTGTGCCGAAGCTAATGCCGCAAGTGAATCTGCCCCATCATTTTCTTTAATATCTTTCAGTCCATGAACAACATAACTTAATGCTGTAATCCAATCTGTCTCAATCCACTGATTATTTTGTTTAATCATTGGTGTCGTTAATCTCTCTTCACTATTTAATCCCTCATAGGAAAAGCGATCCCGATCAGAAATCCAACATTCATTTATTGCTTCATTTTCTCTAGGCAAAACTCGCATTACACGATGATTTAGTGTTTGAACAATCAAATTACTACCTAAACTATCATGAGGACTAATAGAACAGTAACTAGTAAGCTCCCAGTTACGAGCTTTAAAACGGAAAGGTTTAGACGTTAATGCCCCAACCGGACATAGATCAATCATATTTCCAGATAATTCAGAAACAAGTACTTTTCCAACAGAAAGTGCTATTTCTGAACGATCAGATCGATTGATCATCCCTATTTCTTGAAGACCAGCGATTTCCTCACCAAAATGAATACATCGTGTGCAATGAATACAGCGACTCATATCTTGCATAGAAACGAGTTCTCCTGCATTTTTTGTCAATACAATTCTTTTTTCTTCCTGATAACGTGAAAAATCATTCCCATATCCAACAGATAAATCTTGTAAACGACATTCTCCTGCTTGATCACATACAGGACAATCTATAGGGTGATTGATTAATAAAAACTCCAATACTGCTTTTTGAGCTTCAGTAATTTTATGCGTATGGGTACGAATAACCATGCCATCTGTCGCAGGAGTAACACAAGAAGGATGAAGCCGATTTGAACCATCAGCTTCTACCATACACATTCGACAACTGGCAGTAACTGACAATTTTTTATGGTAACAAAAATGAGGAATAGGAATACCGGCATCTAATGCAGCCTGCAATATACTAGTTCCTTGTTTAGTAACTAGTTTTTTTCCATCAATTTCTATTTCTATCTGATCTTTTTCCATTATTTCAATTAAGAATTTGGCATACTTTACATTGCTTATGCTCTTCAAACTCTTCTTCAAAATATTTTAAAAACGATCGAACTGGCATAGTAGCTGCATCACCCAATGCACAAATTGTTCGTCCTGTAATATTTCCAGCAATTGATTTTAAAAGATGTAAATCTTCAGTCGTTCCTTTTCCTTGCTTAATTCGCAAGATAACACGATACATCCAACCGGTTCCTTCCCTGCAAGGTGTACATTGACCACACGACTCCTCATAGAAAAAATGAACTAATTTTAATAAAGTCGCGACCATGCATCGTGTTTCATTTAAAACAATCACGCCTCCTGAACCCAACATGGATCCCGCTTTTTTTATGGATTCATAATCCATATCTGTTTGCATCATAATATTGGCTGGAATGATTGGAGATGATGCTCCACCAGGAATAACTGCTTTCAATTTTTTTCCATCTCGCATACCCCCCGCCATTTCCAAAAGTTTAGAAAAAGGCGTTCCCATTGGAACTTCATAATTTCCAGGAAAATTAACATCACCAGAAACAGAAAAAATTTTCATCCCGCCAGTATTATTTTTCCCTAATGAAGCAAAAGCTTTGCCACCTTGTTTTAAGATAAAAGGAATATAGGCTAATGTTTCAACATTATTTACAATTGTCGGTTGTCCATACAATCCGTATGTTGCTGGGAATGGAGGTTTAAAACGTGGTTGTCCTCGTTTACCTTCCATCGATTCTAAAAGTGCAGTTTCTTCTCCACAAACATAAGCACCAAAACCATGAAATGCATAAAGTTCAAAATTAAAAGCACTTCCTAAAATATTTTTTCCAACAAATCCAGCTTCTCTAGCTTCACGAATTGCTTCCTCAAACTGTTCATATTGAGCCCATATTTCCCCATGAATATAGTTATACCCAACACTTGCTCCAATTACATAAGCAGCAATTAACATTCCTTCAATAATGGCATGCGGGTTATAACGCAATATATCTCTGTCTTTAAAAGTACCCGGTTCACTTTCATCTGCATTACAAATAAGATACTTTTGCCCCTGATAGTCTCGTGGTATAAATCCCCACTTTACTCCTGTTGGAAAAGCTGCGCCTCCTCTACCACGAAGAGTAGAATCATTTATTTCAGAAATAATATTTTCTGGAGAAATATTATTTTCTAAAATATTCCTGAACACGGCATATCCACCCCTTAAAACATAGTCTTTCAATCTCCAATTTTGACCATTTAATCCAGCAAAAATTAGAGGGGTAATATGACGACCATGCAAACAGGTCATTTTCTTAATTCCTCCAATAACCTATCAATCTTGGCATTGGACATACGCATATACATTTGCTTATTATTAATTCTTAAAGTTGGACCATCTGCACAGGCCCCCATACATTCTCCCTCAACCAACGTAAACATTCCGTCACTTGTTGTTTCTCCAAAACCAATTCCTAATTTGTTTTGTAAATATTGAGCTGCGTGAAGACTTCCTGAAAGTTCACATGGCAAATTGGTACAAACTGTAATCTTGTATTTTCCAACAGGCTTGGTATCGAACATACTATAAAAATTAGCAATTTCTTCTATCGCAACAATAGGAACTTCCAAATAGTCTGCAATTTCTTGCATTACTTCAGGCGATAACCAACGCGTCTCTTCTTGTGCGATCGCCATTGCAGCAATAACAGCCGAACGCTTTTTATCTGCAGGAAATTTTGCTATTTCGCGATCTATTTTTTCGTATGCCTCTTTACTAAGTACCTTTTTCATCCTGATTCTTTGACTTTTTTCTAAACTTTTTTAACGATCAATTTCACCAAAAACAATATCAATATTACCTATAACAGAAACAGCATCTGCAATAAGATGCCCTTTAATCAAGTTACTAAGATTCTGTAAATGCGCAAATCCAGGTGCACGAATTTTCATACGATAAGGTTTATTTGCTCCATCTGAAATCAGGTAAACACCAAATTCTCCTTTGGGCGCCTCTACAGCAGAATAAACTTCTCCTTTAGGAACATGGAAGCCTTCTGAAAACAACTTAAAATGATGAATCATCTCTTCCATACCGGTTTTTATTTTCGATTTTGGCGGTGGAGCGATTTTATAATTCGAAGTTATAACCGGTCCCGGATTTTTTCTTAACCAATCTATACATTGACGAATAATTTTATTAGATTGGCGCATTTCTTCCATTCGAACGAGATAACGATCATAACAATCCCCATTTTTACCCACGGGAATTGCAAAATCTAAACGATCATACACTTCATATGGCTGCTTTTTACGTAAATCCCATTCAACACCAGAACCTCTCAACATTGGTCCTGTAAAACCGGCAGCTAAAGCATCTTCTGGAGAAATCACACCAACTCCAACAAGCCTTTGCTTCCATATTTTATTGTCTGTCAAAAGACTTTCATACTCATCCACATAACCAGAAAAACGATCGGTAAAATCTTCTAAAAAATCCAGCAATGATCCCTGTCTATTCGCATTTTTTGCTTTTAATCTTTTTTCCTTTATCAAATGCGTCTGTTGGTACTGAGGCATAACATCTGGCAAATCTCGATTGACTCCACCGGGTCTATAATACGCAGCATGCATCCGAGCACCACTTACGGCTTCATAGCAATCAAAAAGCTCTTCTCGTTCTCGAAATGTATATAAAAAAACAGCCATCGCACCAACATCAAGTGCATGAGCTCCTAAAAAAAGAAGATGATTTAAGAGACGCGTAATCTCGTCAAACATGACACGAATATATTGTGCACGAATTGGTACATCAATACCTAAAAGTCGTTCTATACCCAAAACATAAGCATGTTCATTTGCCATCATAGAAACATAATCCAAGCGATCCATATAAGGTAACGCTTGTAACCAAGTCTTTTGCTCAGCTAGTTTTTCTGTTCCTCGATGCAACATACCTATATGAGGATCTGCTTGATGGATAATTTCACCATCGAGCTCAAGAATCAAACGTAAAACACCATGAGCTGCCGGATGCTGAGGACCGAAGTTAACTGTATAATTTTTGATCTCAACCATTATTTTTTGCCATAGTTCTCTTCTCGAACAATTCGAGGAGTTATTTCACGATGTTCTACTGTAACAGGCTGATAAATCACTTTACGTTTTTCCTCGTCATAACGCATTTCGATAAACCCCTGTGTTGGAAAATCTTTTCTGAGGGGATGCCCGATAAAACCATAATCCGTTAAGATTCTTCGTAAATCTGAATGCCCTTCAAACAAAATTCCAAAAAGATCAAACGCCTCTCTCTCATACCAATTTGCAGCAGGCCAAATATCCATAATACTTTTCAGTATAGGCATACTGTCATCAGGCGCGAATACACGAACACGTAACCTCCAATTATGTTTTAACGAAAGTAAATGGGTAACAACAGCATAACGAGAGCTTTTATTTGCTTGATCTTCGTAATCAACATAATCCACACCACAAAGATCAATAAGTTCCTCAAAAGAAAGTTCCGGTTTTTCTTTGAGTATTTGCATAACATCATGGTAATCCGCATGATGAACTTCTATTGTCATTTCTCCCAACGCATAAATACAAGAGAGAATACGTTCTCCCATATACTTATGTAACATGTCCTGCAATCTTATTAATCTTGTTGTCATCTTAATAGTGACTCTTTACTTTTATCTTGCAATAGTATTTGTTCGTTTAATTTTATTTTTCAATTGAATAAATGCATATAAAAGTGCTTCTGCTGTCGGTGGGCATCCTGGCACATAAACGTCAACAGGTATAATTCGGTCGCAACCACGAACAACAGAATAAGAAGAATGATAATAACCACCTCCATTAGCACACGAACCCATTGAAATAACCCAACGAGGTTCTGCCATTTGATCATAGACTTTTCTTAACGCTGGAGCCATTTTATTGCATAACGTTCCTGCTACAATCATGACATCCGATTGACGAGGAGTTGGTCTATAAAAAGTTCCGTATCGGTCCAAATCATAACGAGAGGCACTCGCATGCATCATTTCAATCGCACAACAGGCCAACCCAAACGATACTGGCCAAAGTGAACTCGTACGCCCCCAGTTAATAACCGTATCCAATGAAGTCGTAATATATCCCTTACTCAACAATCCCTCTAACGCCATTTATTACTCCCAATCAAGCGCACCTCTTTTCCATATATACCAAAAGCCAATGATCAATTCGAGAATAAAGATAAACATAGCAATTAAACTTACACAATCTAAATCTCTTATCGTAACGGCCCATGGGAAAAGAAAAGCTGTTTCCAAATCAAACAAAATAAAAAGGATTGCAATTAAATAGTAGCGCACATCAAATTTAACGCGAGCATCATCAAATGCAGGAAACCCACATTCATATTGAGAGTTTTTCTCAGCATCAGGCTTATGTGGTGCTAAAAAGCGTCCCATCAGTAGTGAAAAGATACTAAAACCTCCTCCAACCAAAATAAACAGAAAAACCGGGAAATAAGTTTCGGCAATCACGCTCTGCTAACCTTGTATAAGGACGTTAATGAAAACAGAAAAACCACAACCAACAAGAACACTTTATAAAAAAGTCTTTTGAATACTTGGAATATGCTAAAAATATAGAAAAAACCACCTCTATACGAGGTTGATATGATACACGCGAATGGCCTTTCCCAAAAGATGCTTTCCTTTCAGAGAAAAATTCAAGCAAACTTATATATAGAAAAGAATTGTATACTGACACTTGTATACTGACACTTTTTTACTTCTTAAGATTTAAAAATGTCATCGTCCTCGTCTACAAATCATCGAGATATTTTAAAAGAATATCAAACTATAAAAGAAGACTCCTTATCTCAAGAAGAAACGTTAATAAAACTTCGTCTATCTGGATTAAGTGCCATGATAGATTCTGAAAACAGTCTTTGGGTCAATGAAATGTGTATGGGTAAATACAATTGCATTTATGCCCAAAGAAAAGTAGATGAACTAACATCTGATATTAATTCATAAAAAAAAGAGCGAAACAAGTTCTATTCTTATCCGCTCTTTTTCATTACTTGAAATGTTATATATCTTTAGACATTACTTATTATGTCCATAAATTCCACCTGCAATTCCACCTAAAGCACCTCCAATTAAAGCGCCAGTTCCTGCATTTCCTCCTGTTAAAGCACCAATACCAGCTCCCAATCCAGCACCTATCGCTGCACCGGAAAGAGTCCCTTGTTGAGTATGACTCATATTAGTACAACCAACTATTGAAACCATACAAACAATAATTGTAGCAGCTGTTAGTTTTTTCATATTAATTCCCTCCTTTCATAGCAGGTTTAATATTTTGTATTGGTCTAACTTCTGGTTTGTAATTCAAACTTTTGAGCTTTTTCTTACTGACTTTTTCATTGACTTGAGGTTGTGCATAGGCATACCAAAGATATTCAACCACGGGTAAATCTAAATTATCTGGGTTTTCCACAATATAAAGATTGATATTGTCATTGATATTTTTAAGGGTCACATCGCCAAACCCTTTTGCCCAAGTATTGTTCAAGCTTTTCTCTAATGGCAAAGGTTTCGTACCTTGCCATTGTTTTTCCATCTCTATTGCTGTCACAAAACCTATTAAAAAAGCGAAGCGAGCATCATTTGATGCATTTTTCCAATGTTGAAGAGTAACAACCGGAAAATCCATTGCATTATTTTGCTGAATAGCAACTTGAGTTTCTTTTGTTACGCCTCCCTGTGCCAAAACAACTGGCGAAGAAAATAACAATGTAACCGCAATTGGCAATCCACATAAACAGCTGACTATTGTTCTCTTTTTCATAGTCTCTCCTAGAAATACGACTTATTTAGCAACACAAACTTTTTAGAATGTTTTGATTTTGTTGTTGGATTGTAAATCCAGCTAAACAGTCATGTTCTGAGAAAAGACAAACAACAATCTTGTTATCTAAATTATTTAGATGGCATTCCCCCCTCTATATCAATCGCATCTCCAATCGTGTAAAAATGCCCTCCTGCAATATAATGAAGACTCTTCCAATCTGAATTTGCATTTTCAAAATTCCATCGGTCATTTTTAAAAATCCTGGTATCTGCCCAAGCATCAATAACCTCACCTATAAACAAATCATATAGTTCTTGGTTATGTTTCTCTGGCAAAAGTCGACAAGCTAGCCAAGCTGAACAGCCTGAAACGAATGGAAGATTATGATTATCCATCTCAAAAATCGTCACTCCACAATGTTTCAATTTATCTGGATTATCAGAAAGACTAATATGCCCCGCTTGATAAACAAGATTAACTTGAGATGCTGTCGGAATTTGAACAACAAAATATCCACTTTTTTCAATAAATTCTCTTGTTTTAGCGTCTTTACCTAATACTAAAGTTATCTTTGGCGGCTCAAAATCTAGCATACAAGCCCAAGATACTGCCATTACATTATCTATTCCGTTGTATCTAGAAGAAACTAATACAGTTGGACCATGATTTAAGAGTCGAGACACTTTATCAAGAGATACAGAATTAATATGTTTTTTCATAACAAACTTTTTATGTTAAAAACTTTATAAACGATTTATCACTTTTATAATGATATAAAACTAAAATATTGTTTTATACCTTTACAATAAAACCAAAAGAAAAGAATAAAATCTATTTCAAAATAATTTCTAATTCTGTATTTTATTTAGTCGCTATAACATATTCATAACATTCACTTTAATCTTACTGTTAATAGTTTTATGAAAAGATTGTTTGTTCTTATATTGGTTTCATTAGCCATATCTGGATGTATACGATCTGTTGATGGATACAACTCTGATCCTTATATTGTTTCAAAATTACACGCTTATAGCGGGAAAAAAATTAGTCTTGCTGAGTTTGAAACCACTTTAAGTGGAAGTGGAATAAATCAATGCAGAGGTTACAGCCTTATTACATATTCTGGAAAAGGTGACCTCGTAAAATATATTCGAGACGCTTTTGTAACAGAATTAGAGCTGGCGAATCTTTATTCACTTGATTCACCTATTGTTCTTAAAGGAAGTGTTACTCAACTATCATTGAGTACCCTTACATCGGGAGAATGGATTTTAAAAATGACTTTATCTTCTAATAACGGAAGATCTATTTCTGCTAGAGAACAACTTAACTTTAAAACAAATATTGTGGGACAAAGTGCTTGCCAAATAGCTAGTGATACCTATTCTTATGCTGTGCAAAATCTAATCCGTAAACTGATCACCCATCCTAATTTCAAGCTATTACTTGGTCCTTCTAATTACCCTGATGAACCATCTCCTATAGAAAATAAAGAAACGTCTTTACAAGAAAAAAATTCACAAGATCCTATTGAAAAGCTGATTCAAGAACAGAAAAACAAGTAAACATAAATGCATTTTAATTAATGCATTTCTTCTTCATCATTTTGCACTAGCTTAAGTTGTTCCTCGGTTAGGATTACACGATGATTCCATGTATCAACCGACCAAGTTGTTGCTCCACAATCATCACAAGCGGGCCCTGTAGCTCCACCTTGTGTTTGCCATCCATGTGGCAAACACTTTCCTCCGCAAAAAGGACACGGCAAAAGATCAGGCTCTTTTTGAACACCTTCCCATACAGAAGAAAACACCTCCGAAAATTCGGCACAACCTGTCTGAATCCCTTTACTTACTCGAGTACAAATAATCAAAAGGAATAAAATAGGCGACAAAATAATCATACAAAGACGCCTAATAAAAGCAGATGAAATACGGATAATCGGTGGCATAACAGTTTATAAAAATAATAAATAAAAGGTCCGCAAAACTTCAGCGGACCGCATCAAATATCATAACAATCAGATATTTTTATTTTCCTAGTACCTTAATCAAATTTTCCTTTGCTTTTTAGGTACTTAACAGCAATAAATCCAATTATTGCTGCGACTAACAATCCATTCAAAATCCATTTATGAATACTTTCTGTGGTGAAATCTGCTTTATACGCTTGATAAAAGGTCGACGTTAAACCAATAACAAGTGTAAGTAAAAACAGCTTAACTTTTTTCATGACAATTCCTTTAACTTCTACTCACATGAACAAACAGTACTGTTTTATAAAAATTTTTAACTTATATAGTTTATCCAAATTCAAAAAAAATCACTATATAACAAACTCAAAGACGCTTAACATCTAATACACCCGGTACTTCTCTAATCATCTGAATAGCTTTCCCTAAACTTTCGGTCGACGTTACTTCAGCTGTAAAAGACATTCTAGCTTGTCCTTTATTACTTAACGTATTAACACCGATTACATTAAGTTTTTCTCGCATAAAAATATCCGAGATATCACGTAATAAACCTTGCCTATCCCCAGCCAAAACAAAAATATCAACCGGGTAGACCGTTTCAGGATCAGAAATCCCCCAATCGGTTTGTATTACTCGCTCGGGAGATTTTTTTTGCATTTCAAAAAAATTTTTACAATTAGGTCGATGAATAGAAACTCCTTTTCCTCTAGTTACAAAACCAATAATAGGATCTGGAGGTGCTGGTTTACAGCATTTTGCCATCTGCGTTAATAACCCTTCCGCCCCTACAACTAACACACCAGATTTAGCCCCGCGTGTAATACTGGATGCACGACTTTTTCTTAAAAATACGACATCTTCTGTTTTTGTTTCCTTAAGAGGTTCATGTCCATGCAAAATTTGCTCAATCGTACGAGTATTAATTTTGTCTTTTCCTGCTGCAAGAAACAAATCCTCTAATTTTGTATATCCTAATTTATGAGCTAAGTCTTCTAAGTTAACAGAAGTTTTTCCCTCTCTTTGTAAAATTTTCTCAATAATATTCCGTCCACTTGCAACTGTTTCCTCATAATCAATAGCGTTGAACCATGAACGAATTTTTGCATGTGTGCGTGAAGCAACGGCAAAATTAGATGTTAACCAATCGCGAGACGGTCCTGCATCAATCCCTTTTGCTGTGATAATTTCAACCGTTTGCCCACTTTTTAATGGTGTATTTAGAGGCACCATAACACCATCTACTCTCGCACCTCTACAACGATGCCCCACATTAGTATGAACCTGATAAGCAAAATCAATAGGAGTCGCTCCTTTTGGCAAATCAATGACTCTTGCTTGTGGTGTTAATACATAGATACGTTGATCATCAAGAGTTGTTGACTTAATTTTTTTTACCCAATCACTATGTATATCATCTTGCTCTCCTGTTCCATCTGTAACATCCGTTTTCCAAGAAAGCAACTGCCTCAACCAAGAAATTTTTTCATCATATTGTTGAGTAGTAAAATCTGAACCACCTGTTTCCTTATATCTCCAATGGGAAGCTACTCCATACTCTGCAAAGTTATGCATTTCTTTTGTACGAATCTGCACTTCTAGTGTTAAACCATCATCTGCAACAACAATCGTATGCAAAGATTGATAACCATTTGGTTTAGGGCGTGAAATATAATCGTCAAATTCTTCTAGAACGGGGGTCCACATTCTATGAATAATATCAAGTACAGTAAAACAAGTTTTAATATCAGTAACAATAACTCTAAGAGCTCTGACATCATGCATTTGTTCAAAACTTAATGATTTACCATGCATTTTGTTCCAAATGCTATAAATATGTTTAGGTCTTCCAGAAATATCTGCTTTGATTCCAACTGCGTTTAATTCTTTTCGTACCCGCTCAATAGCTGATGCAATAAATCCTTCTCGTTCTGTACGTTTTTCCTCCAACATTTTCGCAATAGATTTATACGCATCCGGTTCTAAAAAACGAAATGAAAGGTCTTCCAATTCCCATTTCATTTGCCAAATACCTAACCTATTTGCAAGAGGAGCATACAATTCCAGAGTCTCTTTAGCGTATAGTTCACTTCCCTCATTAATTTTCTTTGTCTCAGCAATGTAACGCAATCCAGCAACTCTAATCGCAAGTCTTAATAAGACCACACGCATATCTGATGCCATTGCTAATAACATTTTTCGTAATGTTTCCGTTTGTTCTTTACGAAATTGTGCTGCATTTTTCCCACTGACCTGTGACTGTAATAATCCGCCACTTATATCCTTTAATTTCAAAAGTTGACGAAGATTGTCAACTAAACCAACCACTTCAGAACCAAACTGATTTTCAATTTTTTCCCATTCTTGAGGATGTATTTCTGGTAGCGGAACTAAAAGTCCTGCAATACGCGTTTCAGGATCTGTGTTTAAAGTCGATAAAATTAAACAAACTACACGAGCAAAATCAATGACCAGTTGCCCAGAAAAAAGTTTTTTATCTCCATAAATTTGGGTAACAAAATCATAAGCATCTAATACTAATTTTTGATGTTCAGATGCTAGTCCTGACGTAATTTTGTCAGTTACATCAAGAGAAGTGACTGAAGAAACCATATCCTAATACTCAATTTTTATATATCGATAATTGGAAATATACGATATTAATAACAGTAATATTTTTATAGTAACTAAACAATAAAAATAACAAATGCAACTATAAATTTTGTAACCCAACACTTTAATATTCTTAAAGAAGAATATTTTTTTCAAATTAAGTACTGAGTTAAATATTCAATACAACTCTTACTTAAAAGTAATATCATCCCCATTATTTCTTTTTCTATTTAAGATCTATCTACATAAAAGCTAATTTCAGCTCAACTAGTTTTTGAAAAAACTCTATTTAAAAAGTCTTGTTTCTATATTCGTAAAAAATGGAAAAGATTACGTAACATTTCAGCTGTCGCCCCCCAAATCATATAATTATCATATGGTATAGTATAAATCGTTCGTATCCCTACTTCTGGCACATCAATTAAGCGTCGCTGGTAATTTTTTCCAGTCATCAAATAATTAAGCGGTACTTCAAAGACTTCAGCAACTTCCATAGGATCAATTCGTATAGTAAAAGGAGGACGAACAATTGCAACAACAGGTGTAATACGATAACCACTAGTAGTACGATATTCTGGCAAAGTTCCTAAAATTTCAATTCGTTCTCTTTCGATACCTACTTCTTCTTCCATTTCCCGTAAAGCTGTTTCTATACGAGACGAATCTAGCAAATCCACCCTTCCTCCAGGGAAACTAATTTGTCCAGCATGATCATGCAAATGTGCAGCTCGACGCGTTAGCATCACTGTTAAATCTTTATCCGGTCTTTCAATAAGAGGAACTAATACTGCTGCAGGAATCCATTTAGTACGACCTTTAACAATAATTTTATCCACCCAACCTTCTGGATTCCATGAAGGAGGATTGGCAAAGCGATATCGTAACCATTCCACATTTAACCTATCTACTGATACTGCAGGTTCATCTGCAATGGAATCTATAGGACAACTTTCTGGAATCAGTTTTAATTCTGCCACTCATCCTCCTAAAACATAAAAGGGGCACCCGCTTTTGCTGTGCCCCTTTTATCAATCGATAAATTGTTTTATTCTGCTGTCTGCTTAGCAACACGACTTGGCAATTTTTCTTTAATACGTGCAGATTTACCTGAGCGTTCACGTAAATAATATAATTTAGCACGGCGAACATCACCACGACGCTTAACTTCGATAGAAGCAATTAATGGAGAATACAGTTGGAATGTTCTTTCTACACCTTCTCCTGAAGAAATCTTGCGAACAATGAAATTAGAATTCAAGCCACGATTTCTACGAGCAATTACCACTCCTTCATAAGCCTGTATACGCTTACGATTACCCTCTACTACATTTACATTTACGACAACTGTATCACCTGGGGCAAATTCAGGAATATTTTTTCCTAAGCGATCAATTTCTTCTTTTTCAAGTTGTTGAATTAAATTCATTTTTTCTCCTCTTTCATCATATCAGCGTATATTTTATTTCTAGCTCTTCTTTTTTTATCTAGAATAAATACCTGATAGAGGATGATCCATTATACAAATGAACTTTCGTTCATGTTTTATCATAAATTAAACTACATACTACTTAAAAACTTCTCATCTGCTTCTGTGAGCAAACCTATCATACGAGCTTTTTCAAGTAAATCTGGGCGCTTTTGATGAGTAGCTATTAATGCTTGTTCACGCCTCCACTTTTCTATTTCAGCATGATTTCCACTCATTAATACTGGTGGTACTGGCATCCCTTCATACAAAGCCGGTTTCGTATAATGAGGGCAGTCAAGTATACCCGGAACAAAACTATCTTGTATAGCAGACAAATCATCATGTAAAACACCTGGCAACTGTCTTATGATGGCATCCATTAAAGCCATTGCAGGAATTTCACCTCCTGATACCACAAAATCACCTATGCTTATTTCTTCATCTACACAACGATCTATTAAACGTTGATCAACTGCTTCATAACGTCCGCATAATAAAATTAGTCCCTGTTTTTCTTTTAACGATATAACTCGTTGATGAGTTAAAGGGGTACCCTGCGGAGATAAATAAATAACATAGGCGTCTATTCCTTCTTTTTGTTGAGATACTTTAGCTGAATTTATCGCCTTTTCTATAGGTTCAGCCAACATTACCATACCTGGACCACCACCATAAGGACGATCATCCACTGTACGGCGTCGATCAAATGTAAACTCTCTAGGATTCCATAATCTTAAGGAGCAATAATTTTTTTCAAATGCTCGACGAGTAATACCTGCTCCTGTTAAAGCAGAAAACATTTCTGGAAAAAGTGTGATTACATCAAACTGCATCACTTCTCCTTATTATTTTCAATTATAGTGACAGGTACTTAATAATCTGATTCCCAATCTACTAAAACTTTTTTAGCATCAAGATCAATATCTTTAACAAACTTCTCAACAAAAGGAATCAAAATTTCTTTGCGCTTTCCAGAATCTCCTTCTTTTTTTACTTCAACTCGTAAAATTTGATGTACACCGTTATCCATTAAATCATGAATAACACCTAACAACTCTCCATTAAGATTAATAACTTGTAAACTAATTAAGTCAACCCAATAAAACTCATCTTCTTCCAGTTCAGGAAAAAGACTTCGAGAGACCTTTATTAAAGTTCCTTTTGCAGCTTCTGCTTCTTCGCGGGAGTGAATAGTAGAAAGACAAACTAATATTTCGTCATTATGTATACGTGTCTTTAATACTTTTACCGCATGAAGTGTCGGCTTTTCAAGCCACCAGTCTTTAACAGTTAATAGAGTTTCTGCATCATCTGAATAAGGACGAATCCTTACCCATCCTTGTACACCATAAGCCCCTGCTACTTGACCTACTACGACCAAATCATCAGGTACTGTTGTTATCATCTTTGACAAGTTTATGCTGCTTTCTTGTTATTTTCGCGAACCAAGCGTTCTACAGCTGGTGTTAATTTTGCGCCAACACCTTGCCAGTAAGCTAATCTGTCTGTTGCAATACTTAATCCTTTTTCATTTTCAGCAGCAAAAGGATTATATGTACCTATACGCTCAATAAACCGACCATCACGACGGCTACGAGAATCAGTAGCAATAATTCTATAAAAAGGACGCTTTTTTGCGCCTCCACGAGCTAAACGAATAACGACCATAATCTTTCCAAAAAAAAGTTCTATACGGAAAATTTTTAGATTATATCTAAAATTAAAATAAAAGCATAGAAAACATAAACAACTACTGCTTAATTTTATTAGCAGACCTATTTAAAAACTACTCTTTTGTCACAACTAGCTTTTGATACAGATTGCCAAAATATGTTGTTTTATTAAGAATCGTATATCTTACATCTTGAGGAAAATAATGAATAAGTTCATGTCTTCACATATCCAT
>JAZUNA010000002.1:0-8471 GCA_045603905.1 Oxalobacter sp.
AATAGATATGCAACAAAATTTTCAATATGTCGCTATTGGTGAAGAGTTTCGGGATCCAATTGGTGGGGAGTGGTGGATCAAAATATCCGAAGACCAAGCTCAACTTGTCAGTGATCCTAGAATTATTGAAACTTTTGATAGACAAGATCTGACAGAATAATGTTTTTCTGGAACTGACCATGTCAAATGAAATTAAATCGAGAAAAGAACTTTTGATTCAGAAACTGGTCAGTTATGACTTGGAGTACTTTGTACAATTTATTCGTACTTCTGATACTGCCAAAATTGCACTTGCTACGATGATGATGGAAGGCTTTATTGGCTACAATAATTGGTCAGAAGATAACTTATTTGAAGAGTGCCAAAAAAGAGGTTTACTCCCAAGTAACCAAAAACAAAAAACGACTTAAGTCACTTGTTAAAGAAAAAATTTTTTAGACTCATTTCTTCTGATACATCAAAGCAAGTGCTTTCGCTTTGATTGCAAATTCTTCTCTGAGTGATTCTGGTTTAAGAACTTCAACATCATTGCTAAAACCTTGTAACCACCATCTTAGTTGATCATTATCGGTTACAGTTGCTTTAATTTGAACAAAATTGTCTTCATGAATAATTTCTTGATCCTGAGATAAAGGTGTTTCTTGTAAGTGTTTTGCAATATGTGCTTTAAATCGAGCAACAAGTGTGATGTTTCCATTGGCATGAAATCCAAAAGCCCCAGAGTCAATATAATTTTTTAGAGAAAAATCTTTTGGTATGACACAAGGATTTTCTAGCATTGTCGCTGAGCGGATACGATGTATTGCTAACATACGAATATCTTTGTAGTCGTTTATTGTGGTAATCAGATACATGACAACACCTCTTTGAACCAATCCTAATGGATGGACTAAAAGCTTTTCCGATTTTTGTGAGGTTCTGGATGCATAGCGTACTTCTAGTTGCTTTTCTTGCATTAAAGCATTGTGAACGGTATGTAAGATTTCCTGTGAGTAGCTAGGTGTAATCAATGATTGTGTAGATGGGATAATGGCAACTTTACGTCTCCATTGATTTATATTTTTAACGTGTTTTCCGCTTAAAAGAATATTGTCTGCGTACTCAAAATAGGGCTGAAGTTGTTTCAAAAGATTAGCAGGGAGTAAATTAGCTAGATGATCTCTTGCTAGACAAAGCGTTAAAGCTTGAATAGGTGACATAGTTGGAAAGGCAAAGAGTTTGGCATCTTTACTCCAACTCCAGCCGTAAGGTCGGGAATTTTCATCACGGTAAATAGGAAAAATACGGGAGAGCTCGTTGAGATTTCTTTCCAATGTGCGTTTGCTGATTTCAAATCCTTCTTTTTCAAGAGAGTTTAATAATTTTCTTGTCGTTGTTTTTTGAGGAAAAGCAGGGATCTTTTTTAGGGCTGCCCATTGCCTAAGTAAAGTATCCCCTGCGTTTGGATTATGCCCCATAAACTGCTCCATTATTTTTAACTGTCAAATAATAGTAGCATGGTTTATATAGATAACATAAACCATCAAATTCTTATAAACTCTTATGAGATAAAGGTGACGATTGAGAAAAAAATAGACTCCCCCTGTTGAAAATTCATTATTCAACAGGGGGAAAAGAGATGTTTTTTACATGACAGCTTCAACAACGTAACCAGCATGACCATGGCTGACGATATGATTACCAATCGCGTTTACCATTTTTTTGGCTGATTCTATTCCTGTGCAGTGACAAGGAACTAAAAATTGTGCATTCCAGTTACGCATAATGTCAAAGGTTGTTTTTAGTCTTTCTTCATTAGCATGCAATAAATGCATTCCTCCTAAGACACCGTGAATTTTGTCTATACCTGAGACTTTTCTAATATAGTCAATGGTATTGGAAAGTCCAGAGTGACAACAGCCAAGTAAAACGATTAACCCGTTTTCAGTTTCAAACCACATAGACTGGTCATCTTCAATAGCATCAATATTTTGACGATCAGGATCAAAATAGAAAGTACCACCAGTATCTTCAAAAGAGGTTAAACGAGGTACAGGACCGGTAATACCTATTCCTGGTGCTAAATAGTGATGAGACTTTAGTGAATGAAGACGGCTTGCCGGTAATGCTTCAAATGCTTTTCTACTTGCATTAGGCATACCATAGACGTCTGGATTTGGTTTGTACCAATAACGTTCGTTATGGATTTCATTTGCAAAATATAATTCAGCACGATCATTAATAGCTAAAAAGCGATCTAAAGTTCCTGTGTGATCTTTATGACCATGACTAATAACCAAGGTATCTGCTTCTGCTAAATTAATACCTAATTTGGCAACATTTGCTTGTAAGGCGCCTTCGTTTCCTGTGTCGAAAAGAATTCGTCTGTCGCCTGCTTCAATCCAGGCAGCAAACCCATGTTCCTTTGCCAAACCTTCTTGAGCATCATTGTCAACGAGGATCGTAATTTTGAGTGTTTGTTTTGACATAGTATATTCTTTGATTAGTGATACGATTTGGACAAATAATTATAAAAATATTTTGATTTATTTAGGATACATTTATTTAATAGCATACCAAAAATTTTGAGTATGTTTTTTGTTGTAACAGATTGTGTAACTTATCCCTATAATAAGATGATTCCAGTAAATTTGATATAGTACCTTTTTGTCATTTAGATACCATCTATTGTCAAAATTTAAGACGCGTATAAACAATTTCATGGCAAGAATAATTTTTTTCTGTTCAATTATTTTTCTTTTGACTGGTTGTGCTTCTCGAATGTCGAGTGAAGACATTCGTTCTTCTTTATATTCTGGGCGTATCAATAATTTGCAGGAAGAGATGCAAGAAACACATGAAGAATTCGGTGAGTTTGTAACAGCACTGAATATAGCCCGGTTATTGCAAATTAAAGGAAATTGGCAAGAATCTATTCAACGATACAACGAAGCATTAAGTATTTTGGAAGAATATGAATCTCGGGCTGTTGTTAATGTGAGGAATGTTGCTGCTAATTTGGGAACAATTTTTTTAGCAAGAGGGGCAGAAGAATATTATGGAACGGGTTATGAACGTTCTCTTCTTCATACATTTAATTCTCTTAATTATGTCATGTTGGGCGACTTTACAGGTGCTGCCGTTGAAATGCGTAAAATGGATCAAAGGCAGGAATACTGGTTGCAGGAATCTCAAAGTCGTATAGAAAAAAATTTAAATAATTCTTATAAAGAAAACGCATTACCTATAGAGTACAGCATGCGTGAGATGTTACAAGATGAGTCTGTACGTAAATTGATTAATAATTATCAGGATCCTTTCTCTTATGCGTTAAGTACCATTCTTTTTCGAATTGCAGGTGATTTTCAAGCATCAGAAGTTAATTTGCGTCGAGCAATAGCATTAGATGACAATGTTGAAATCATGTTTAGAGAAGCATGGAATCAACCTATAAAAACCAAGAAAAAAACGAATAAGAAAAATGATATTGCTATTCCTAAATTACCATCATCTAAAAACAAATTAATTGATTCCACTGAATCAGTGACAGAAAAAAAACAAGACGAGTTTAAACCCCAAGAGGTAACAATTATTGCAATGAGTGGGTTAACACCATCTCTACAAGTAGAGCATGTTCGTATCAGGTTTCCAATTGTTGGTTATATTTTGGTAGATCTACCTTCTTATACTCGTGCTTTATCAGGTCCAGTACCTAAAGCATCTATTGCTCAAACGACGCCAATTATTTTTTATCCTTTGCTTCGTACTGATAAACTTGCTTATCGTACTTTGCAGGATGAAGTTAATTTTGAAATGGGTTCTGCCTTTAGTCGAGCAGCAACTAGAGCTGGTATTTCAACAGCTGTTTATGCTGGTGCGAGGTCAAATGAAGATACAAGAGATTTTGCGCCTGTTGCAAGTATGGTAACAACCATGTTACTGGATTTATGGACTTATTCTATGTCTGTTTCTGCACGCAATTGGGAAATGTTACCGAATGAAGGTTATATTGCCATGACAACAGTTCAAAATGGCAGTACGATTACAATAGGAGAGGGTGCGGCTCAGCAAAGTATTGCCTTGCCGAACGATGTGCGGGGCGTTATCATTATGCTGACCTATCTCTCTAACTCTTATATGAGGATGGACTATGTCACGTATTAAAATATTTCTGGTTTTATTCTGTTTGGGTTTACTGGCTTCCTGTGGTCGTTCTACTCACGAATATCTTGATAATAAAGATGTGAAAGTGGAATCAGTCAAACATGCAAAAGATGGTGAGTTTCTCGTTGTTACAGCTATGTTAGTTAATGATGACGATGATGATATCCAGCATAGCGTTTACCGTGTATTGTGGTTTGATGATGATGGTATATTATTAGAGCAAACGGCTTGGCGTCCTGTTGTTATCAAAGGGGGGAATCCAGTTTATATTAAAGAACGTTCAACTGTGCCAGGTGCTGAAGAATTTACCATAATCCTTTCTAATGACGCGAGTTAGATTATGAAAAAGTTATATCGTTATTTTTCTATTCCATTTTTATTCGTTTTAGCTATCGTGCTTTCAGCTTGTAGCGGTCCTCAGACAGGTCGTATAACGGGTGACGATGATATTGTTTATGAAGATGCTCAAGCAGAAGAAACAGTAACAACAAAATGGGGATCTACTGATTTGCAGATGACAGCAGAAAGTATGGCTCAGTCGTTATTGTCTTCCAGATGGATTGCTGAAGCTTCTAGTCCTCCAAAAGTACGTTTGCGTGATGTTAAAAATTACACGGATGAACACATTGACACAAAAAGCATTACAGACAAAATCCGTATCAAATTGTTAAATTCAGGGCAAGTTCGTTTCCTAACCGACAAAAGTAATATGGATGACGTTTTTGAAGAGCGTGATTTTAATGAGATGGCAACCACGAGAAAAGAAAACAAACTCATGATGGATGCTGATTACATTATTACGGGGGCTGTTCGTTCTATCCGAAAAAGAACAGAAAATGTTGGCGATGTTTATTTCCAAATTACGCTTGAACTAACCGACCCACAAAGTGGTGAAATCAAGTGGGCAGATGAAAAAGAAATTCGCAAACGTACAACCAAATCATTATTTGGCTGGTAATAAAGGGATTGTATGGGGAAGTATCTAAGCAAAATTGTTTTAAGTTGTTTGCTTGGTATAGGCATTTCTTCTTTTGCAATGGGTGCTTCTCTACCTGATGGTGCTGTTGTTAAAGTTCAAACATTCACTTTTCCTAAAGCAGCTTATACGGGATCAGACGAGGAGGCTGCTCGTCTTTCTTCAGAGTTTTACAGTCACTTAGTGACTGCTTTAGAGCAAACAGGTTTGCAAGTAAACGTTTCATCTCATCAGGAAGTAGAAGAAAACGCTTTACCTGTACAAAATCATGACGTTGATATGGAGACGTCTGTGTCAGAAAAGGAAACAATTTCTGACAAACAAAATGATATACAAGAGCAAACCAATGAAGGTGAAACGGTCGAAAATGATCAGTTAATGCAATTGGTCAAGACTGTAGAAAAAGAAAAACTGACTGATAAAAAAGATAAGAAACAAGTAGTTCATCAAGGTCCTTATACTATTTCAGGCACGATTACCCAGTATGAAGAGCAGGTCGGAGCTTCTGTTAGTACAGGAAATACAAAACGCTCTCGTGCTACAGTAAGCCTTTTAGGTAGTTATAAAGTCGTTGATTCTTTAGGCAAAACTATTATTCTAGAAAAGGTTTCTGCTTCTGCTTCTAAAATTGTTTCTGAAACAATGGATATTTACACTGTATTACAAAGTCTAGGTAAAAAAACTTTTATCGATGCTTCAGCTAATATAGCGGAGCGGATATCTGGAAAAAAACAGGTTGAAGTAACTGATGAAGCAAATCCTGGTACTGAAGAAGATGAATATGCCGATTCTCCAGGAAAGCGTCTCAAATCCAAATCCGGTCGAATGAAATGGATTGTTAATTAAAACTTGTTAGCAGATAAAAACGTTCTAAAAACATTCTTTTAGCTTGCTCAGGAGACCATGGTGTAATGGTTTCTTTTAATGGTTGTATGCCTTTTAAGTAATTCCATTGCAAGTCCACTTGTGGCATCAGGTCGCGTTGTTCTGTTGCTAACAAAATAAGATCAGCATGCTTTACTTCATGTGGCATAGGAAAAGAAAGTCCATATTGCTTGCAGATAGCTCTTTCAATATTTTTTTCAATACGTCTAAATTCAGGAAACATTTCTTTTAAGGGTTTTGTCATGTCTCCTACGAAAGCTTCGGTTGCATCATGCAAAAGCCCTGCGAGTTGCATTTTATAGGGAAGAATTTGACTGACTAGCACGCTGTGTTGTGCAACAGAATAGAATTTCGAAGTGTGCCCAGTAAAACGGCATAGCTGAGAAAGAGCGTGAGCAATCGTTTCTATTTCAAAATGATAAGCATCTGGATTAATGAATGAAAAATAATTACCGGAACCGGTAAGAATTTCCGATTTAACTAACATATATTCGGTAATTGTTTTTTCTTTATACATAATGTGAATAAGATATACTGTAATTATTTACAGTATATCTTATATTGGTAAAATTGAAAAGCAAAAAAGAGGACCGCTATTATACTTTTGCTTTATCAATTTTTCTTCATTCAATAAAAATTTATTTAATGAAGAAAGACAATGAAAATTATATTTGTTTTGGAAGGTAAGTCATGCAATTGGCTTTTTCAAAAGGTTTACTAACCAAAACTTCATCGGCAACACATGCATAATTTGTATTGAATTTACAACTGGTCAGTTTGCACGCGCCTACTCCTGCATGATGACCTTCTGCTTTTGTATGTTCAGCTATGTCGGATACTTGAAAATAAGTATTGCAACTGGGGATATTGTTATTACCAATCGTAATTGCTTTAGCATGGCAACTATCATGGAGATTAAAACCGCATTCACTAACAGAACAATTTTTGATAAGAGGCATAATAATAGTCATATGTTTCATAATTGACTCCTTTATAAAAAGCCATTAGTTTTGTTTTTCTTCCCGAAATGCTTTAAGTACTTGAGCCCATTTGATTAATTGATCTAACATGTTTTCCAGTGTTTTCTGGTTTTGAGGAGCGGGATGAAAAAGGTTGTTTTCAAAATCAGTGTATAAGGAAAGAGCAACTTGATTTCGGATACTGACAGTTTGAAATTGCGCCATAATCAAACGTAAATGTTCGACTGCTCTGATACCTCCATTGGCGCCATAACCAACGTAAGCAGCAACTTTGTTTTTCCATTCAACAGCAAGAAAATCAATGGCGTTTTTTAAAGCTGAAGATACAGAGTGATTATATTCAGGCGCTAAAAAGATAAAACCATCAAAAGGATTGATTTTGTTAGACCATATTTTTGTATGGTCTTTTGTATATTTTTGCATGATAGCAGGGTAAGGCTCATCGAAAATAGGTAGGTTATAGTCAAGTAAATCAATAACTTCAAATTCACAGTCTTTTCGTTTGGAAGAGATCTCATATACCCATTTTGCTATGACTTCTGCATTTCGTTGAGGTCTTGTACTACCCATAATGATGGCGATTTGCAGCATTTCTTTTCCTTTTTAAATCGTTTTTCTTGAATAGTTATCCAATAGACTTGTAAACTTATCTACAAGAGTAAAAACATGGGATTTTTTGTTATTCATGTAATGACAGTAAAAGTTTTGCATGAAAAAAGAATTGGGGTTCTGGGAAATATCAAGTTTTAAGGAGAAAGTAATGCAGCTAAAAATGAGTAAATTTTTACGTTACCTGATCTTTAGTTTTACCGTTCTCATTATTGGATTGATGTCTACGGCCATGGCACAAACTCCTTTTGCTAACAAGCAGGTGCCTGGTTTTTATCGAATGATGCACGATCAATTTGAAATAACCGTTTTATTTGATGGAGCCAATCAAATTGATACCGCTTTATTATTAAATGCTTCGCAAGAAGAAATACAAGAGCTTTTAACCAAAAGTTTTATTGATGGCAACAAAATGCAAACAGCAACTAATACATTTTTAATTAATACAGGTAAAAACTTAGTATTAATTGATGTAGGATGTGGAACGCTTTTTGGTCCTCATATGGGAAATGTAATAGAAAACTTAAAAGCAGCAGGGTATCAACCTGAACAAGTTGATACAATCTTACTAACACATATGCATGGAGATCATCTCGGGGGAATGACTGATGCAAATGGGCAAATGCTATTTCCTAATGCCAAGATTTATGCAAACAAGTTAGAAAGTGATTTCTGGTTATCCGAAAAAAATGCGCGTGAAGCAAAAACAGATTTGTTAAAAGCACTGTTTAAAATGGCACAGACTTCAGTAAAACCATATCGTGCAGCAAAAAAATGGCATACTTTTGAACATAAAGAAGAAATTGTTCCTGGAATTACTGCGTATTCTTTGGTTGGGCATACACCGGGTCATACCATGTTTAGAATAAAATCAGGTG
>JAZUNA010000003.1:0-2702 GCA_045603905.1 Oxalobacter sp.
GAAATAAAAACCTAAAAATGAAATCAGTTTTATTCGGTTTTTCATATTGTTATTAACGCTTAATCAACAAAAGGATAGACAGTATTAGCTACAACAACTATGTGATGTTGGAATATGGTTATGAGAATCCAATTCAGATATATCGCTTTGTTTGGTATTTAGGAGTTCTGTCAAAATACCGCATTGACGAGAGCCTTCTTTACATAAACAGGAATTTTTTTCAGATACGATATGACCTGATTTCATGAATGCTTCACGACAACGGCAATATTTACGTAAATCTTTTAATTGTGTTTCCAGCTTTTTTAATTCTTGAATACGACTGGCAACATGTTTGATATGTTCATCCAAAAGGGCATTGACCTCGTCACAGTTTTCTTCTTCGACATCATTAAATCGTAAAAGGGATCGAATTTCATTTAAGGTCATATCCAGTGTTCTACACCGACGAATAAACAGTAATCGTTCTACATGTTTTTCGTTATAAACCCTATAGTTTTTTTCAGTACGATTACTATGTGGTAGAAGTCCTTCCCGTTCGTAATAACGAATCGTTTCTGCTTGTGTTCCAGTTGCTTTAGCCAATTCACCGATTTTCATCATTTAACACCCATCAAATTCTTTCATCATTATTTTACACATACTTGACTCTGTAGTTGCTACAAGGTTTTTAATAGCTATAAGCGAGAAATAATATGAAAGAGAAAAAGATCACCATATTGACTATTAAGAATGCACACAATGATCAGTCTCATTGTGAGCCTCAACTGCAACCTTCTTTGGGTTGTAGTTGTTGTCATAGTCATGCGGTAGATGAACACGAACATCATCATGATCATTCAAGTAGTTATTGGAAATCGGGTATTGCACTTCTTTTTGCGCTTGCAGCAGAAATTATCCATGTTTTTTTTCCTCATACTCGATTAATACAAATAATTACTTTTGTCATATCCGTAATAGCGATTCTTCTAGTTGGAACTTCGGTTTATACCAATGGTGTTCGTTCATTTTTTCAAGGCAGAATTAACATCAATGCATTGATGGCTGTTGCTGTAACAGGAGCTTGTCTATTAGGTGAATGGGCTGAAGCTTCAATGGTCATGGTTCTTTCTTCAATAGCAGAACTCATTGAGGAAAGATCAGTTGATAAGGCAAGATCAGCGATTAAACAGCTTTTGAATTTGACACCAGAAAAAACTGAAAGACGATCTACTGATGGTAAATGGGAAAGTGTCTTCGTACAGGATGTAAAACTAGAAGAAATTATTCGAGTCAAGCCAGGAGAAAGTATTCCGCTTGATGCTGAAGTCATATCAGGATTCAGTGAAGTTAACCAAATGCCAATTACCGGTGAAAGTATTTCTGTTACTAAAATGGTGGGAGATAAGGTTTATGCCGGTAGCATTAATGAATCTGGAATTTTGGAATTACAAGTTACTGCAAAAGCTAATGAAACAATGCTTTCTCGTATTATTTCAGTAGTCGAGAAAGCACAAGAAGCTAAAGCTCCTATTAATCGTTTTGTCGATCGTTTTGCAGCTGTATATACCCCGACTGTTTTTTTGATTTCTATTATTGTTGCGATTTCCATGCCATTTTTGTTTGGAATGACATGGACTGATTCCATTTATCGAGCGTTGGTTCTGTTGGTTATATCTTGTCCATGTGCTTTTGTTATTGCAACGCCTTTAACGATTGTAAGTGGATTAACTGTAGCAGCCAAATCAGGTATTTTGATCAAAGGTGGCATTTACCTTGAAGAAGCAAGAAAGATAAAAAGTATTGCTTTTGATAAAACAGGAACAATCACGCAGGGACAACCTAAATTAGTTGCTCAGGAATTTTTTGTTAAAAATTATTCCAAGGAAAAAATATGTTATTGGGCTTTAACAATTACATCTCATTCTTCTCATCCTATTTCTCACGCGATCTTTGAAGGATTATCAGAAGATGTTTCGTATGGTTCGATCGATAATTTAAGGGAGTATCCTGGTAAGGGAGTAGGTGCTTTAATTGATGGCAAAAACTTTTATTTAGGTAGTCCTAAATGGATCAGTGAGAAAAATTTGCAGTCAGAAGAATTAAATTCTTTTTTAAAGAAACGCGAAAAATTAGGATATTCATTTACGGTTTTAGCTTCAGACTCGGAAGTATTAGCAGTTTTTGCGGTAGCTGATGTTGTGCGATCCAGCAGTCAAGACGCGATTAAGGATTTGATTAATCAAAAAATTACACCAGTTATGTTGACTGGTGATAACACGTTAACAGCCCAGGCTATTGCGACTCAGGTTGGAATCGAACATTTCCAAGGAGATTTGCTCCCTGAAGATAAATTAATTGCCGTTTCATCCTTACAGGAAAAATATAAGTATGTCGGGATGGTGGGAGATGGAATTAATGATGCGCCTGCATTAGCTACAGCGAATATAGGTATTGCAATGGGTGGGATAGGAACGGGTATCGCTGTGGAAACCGCTGATGTAGTTATTATGAATGATGATATTCGCAAAACGGTTGATTTAATTGAGCTTTCACGTCAAACATTTACCTTTTTAAAACAAAATATCAGTATTGCATTAGGTATTAAGTTAGTCTTTTTTGGCATGGCGATATTAGGTTATGCCGATATGTGGATGGCAGTTTTTGCTGATGTTGGCGCAACGATGATTGTTATTTTTAATGGATTAAGACTTTTACGATGG
>JAZUNA010000004.1:0-3302 GCA_045603905.1 Oxalobacter sp.
GCAGGAACAAGGTTTTTTAATTGGCGAGGATGAAATTGTTTTTTTGCTTTATCAGCTGACCATCGTGTTTTTTCGTTAATCAGAGCAACAGCAGGCTTATATCCATCTTCAGCTTGTCCACTAACAAAGCCAACAGGTTTATTAATAAGAATAGTTACTTTTTGAGATTGTTCTACTTGTGCTTTTTTTTCGATGGTGATTTTTTGATCAGGATGAATTTTGGTACCAAGTTCAGAGATGATTTGACCGTCAACACGTACCCATCCTTGTTTAATCCATTCGTCTGCTTCACGGCGTGAACAGATTCCCAATTCAGACATGCGTTTAGACAAACGAATTAAATCAGTCATAAATGTATTTATACTCGGAGTATGTTGATAAGATCTGTTTCAAGTTGTATTTGGTTTTTAGATACTTTAAGAAAATCACTCTCTATTAAGAAGATATCTTCTACACGTTCACCTAAAGTCATGATTTTTGCTGTATGCAAATTAATTTGATGTTTTCTAAAAATCTGGGCAATGGAGTATAACAAACCATTTCTATCATTTGCGATGATTGATAGAACAAATAAATGACCACTGGCGTCAGGTCTTAAATTGACTTGTGGTGTAATAGGAAAGTTGCGTGATTTTCTGGATAGTTTTCCGATAGTCAGTTCAGGTAATGGTGCTGATTTTAATGTTGTTGTTAAATTATCCTCAACGATATTAATAATTTCCCGATAGTTTTGAGAGAAAGTTTTTTGTGTAACTAAGAAAGTATCTAATGCATATCCATGATTGGTTGTATGGATTTTTGCATCTAAAATGCTAAAGTTTTTACGGGAAAAATAACCACAAATTTTTAAAAAAAGATCAGGCTCATCGCGCGTATAAACAGCAACTTGTATTCCTTCTCCAATTTCAGAAATTCTGCATTTGACTATTGGTTCAATACTATTTGTTTGTTCATAGAGTAGTCGGGTTTGCCAGGTAATATCAGATACGTCATGACGAAGAAAATAACCCACATCAAGGTGTTTCCATAGCGATTCAATAGCACGTTCTGGTAAACCTTGTAACTGTAGATTAGCAAGAGCTTCTTGTTTTCTATGAGCAAGTTCATGATCAACAGAAAGCATTTCTCCACCGATAGTGCGTAGAGATTTATGATACAACTCTTCAAGAAGCTTACTTTTCCAAGCATTCCATATTTGTGGATTCGTTCCTCGAATATCAGCAACAGTTAATAGATACAATGCAACCAAATTGCGTTCGTTTTGAACAATATTGGTAAACTCCTCAATGACAGTTTGATCTGACAGGTCTCTTTTTTGTGCAAACGTTGACATCGTAAGATGCTGTTCAACTAAGAAAGCAATTAAGTCGGCATCCTCTTTAGAAAGTTGATGTTGATGAGCAAATTGACGGGCATCAGCAACACCTAAAATAGAGTGATCTCTTCCTCTTCCTTTAGCAATATCATGAAAAAGAGCAGCAATGTATAAAACCCATGGACGAGCAAAATTAGCTATTAATTGACTGCAAAAAGGGTTTTCATGGGCATATTCAGTCAAAGTAAAGCGGTGTAGATTAGAAACGACAATTAAAATGTGCTGATCAACTGTGTATTGATGAAAAAGGTCATGCTGCATTTGACCGATTATTTTGCCAAAATTAGGCAGATAACGACCTAAGATGCCTATTTCATTCATGTGTTGCAGTGCGCGAGCAGGAAATCTAGGGGCTTGTATTATTTTTAGGAAAAGAGCTTGATTTGTCGGGTTATGTGAAAACTTTTTATCAATGCGATATCTGGCATGCCATAACGTACGAAGTGTTCGTGCGGTCATGTTTTTAAGATCGGAGCGTTCTGCTAAGTGTAGAAAAACTTCTAACATGGCATAGGGATATTTGATAAAAGTATCATTTTCTACAACGTCAATAAGATCTCCAACTTTATTAAATCGTTCGTTGATAGGCTCGATTTGATGAGTTTGTGGAAAAAGAAAGGCTTCCAGATTTTGCAATAAAATGATGTTGAGTTGGTGTACAGTTCGTGCTGCTAGGAAATAATATTGCATCAAATATTCACTTGCATCACGTGCATCCAGTATTTTTTGTCCTTTTTTAAAATGAAAGGTTTTAGCAACGGGGATTTGCACATCAAATAACAGGCGATCTTCTGTTCGTTGAGTTTGAATATGGATACGGACTCGAATATTTTTGAGTATGCGTTCTACTTTTTTGAGTTGTTTTGCTTCAGTTGATGTAATTAGCTCTTTTTGAGCTAATTCATCCCAAGAACTACCTAAACCGGTTGCTTTTGCTACCCATAAAATGATTTGTAGATCGCGTAATCCGCCAGGACTTTCCTTGCAGTTGGGCTCTAAGCTGAAAGGGGTATCTCCAAATTTTTGATGACGTTGACGGGATTCTAGTGTTTTTGCAACAAAGAATTTTTGTGCATCCATGTCTTGTTGGTGGCGTTCGATTAGCTGATCAAAAAGATCTTTATTGCCGGTTATAAGACGTGCATCAAGTAAAGCGGTTTGAATAGTAATGTCATTAGATGATGCTTTAAGACATTCATCAATTGTTCGAACACTATGTCCAATGGGAAGTCCTAGATCCCAAATAGTTTGGATGAATATTTCAATATTGTTTTGAAGTATTTCATCGGGTAACGTGTCTAAAAGAATTAAAACATCAATATCAGAATAGGGAAAAAGCTCTTCTCTTCCGTATCCCCCGACACTTATTAGAGCATAAGAAGAAGGCATCTTTGCAAGATGCCATGCTTTTTTTAAAGTATCATCAACACTACGAGAAAGTGCTTTTAACAAACGTTCAGGTTGAGGTTTTTCCTGATAAGCAGTAATTGCTCTAAGACGTTTTTCAGCTAACTGCTGTTTAAGTGAAAGCGAGTTCGTAGTCACAGTTACAAAAATTTATTTGGAATTGGTCACAAATGCCGGTGGAGCAGGCATATTAGGTGAGACTGTCAAAATTTCATAACCAGTTGGTGTAACTAAAAGCGTATGTTCCCATTGTGCCGATAAGCTACGATCTTTGGTTTTGATTGTCCAACCATCGTTTGATTCTTTGATTTCTCTACGACCTGCATTAATCATTGGATCGACTGTAAAAATCAATCCTGGTTTGATGATGCCTAATGTACCAGGACTACCATAATGGAGAACTTGTGGATCTTCATGGAACGATTTTCCGATACCGTGACCGCAGAATTCGCGTACAACACTATAACCGGCTTTTTCTGCATGAGTTTGAATAGCGTAACCAATGTCACCTAGATGAGCG
>JAZUNA010000005.1:0-12115 GCA_045603905.1 Oxalobacter sp.
AAAACACATACAGTTACAGTTACGGGAAAATCAAATTCGGTTGATATTGGTGGCGATGCCCCAATTGTTGTGCAATCAATGACCAATACCGATACATCTGATGTGGAAAAAACGGTTCAGCAGGTTATTGAACTCGTAGAAGCTGGTTCAGAACTGGTTCGAATGACTGTTAATACCCCAGCGGCAGCCAAAGCAGTTCCACTTATTTATGAGCGTCTTGATGCACTTGGGATTGATGTTCCTTTAATTGGAGATTTTCATTTTAACGGACATGTATTGTTACAGGAATTTCCTGAATGTGCACAAGCACTTGCAAAATATCGTATCAATCCAGGTAATGTGGGTATAGGCGAGAATCGAGATAGCCAATTTGCATTAATGGTTGAAACAGCTTGTCGAAATCAAAAGGCAGTGCGTATTGGTGTGAATTGGGGAAGCCTTGATCAAGCTTTGCTAAAACGCATGATGGATGAAAATGCCGAGAGAAGTAATCCTTGGCCTATACAAAATGTGATGTATGAGGCATTAGTAACTTCTGCTTTGGAAAGTGCACAGCGTGCGGAGGAGTTAGGCCTATTGCCTGATAAGATCGTTTTATCTTGCAAGGTTTCTGGTGTACAAGATTTGATAGCCGTATACCGTGAATTGTCTCAACGTTCTCGTTATGCATTACATTTGGGTTTAACTGAAGCTGGTGTGGGTAGTAAAGGTATTGTTGCCTCGTCTGCTGCTTTATCCGTGTTATTGCAAGAGGGTATAGGAGATACGATTCGAATTTCAATAACGCCAGAGCCGGGAGCTTCTCGTGCAAAAGAAGTTGTTGTTGCGCAGGAATTACTGCAAAGCATGGGCTTACGTAATTTTGTTCCTATGGTTACTTCATGCCCTGGTTGCGGGCGTACTTCTTCTACCTTGTTTCAGGAATTAGCGGCACATACACAAAACTATTTGCGAGAGCAAATGCCGGTTTGGAAAACTTTATATCCTGGTGTTGAGACCATGAATGTTGCCGTAATGGGATGCGTTGTTAATGGTCCAGGAGAATCCAAACATGCCAATATCGGAATTAGTTTGCCAGGTAATGGTGAGACACCGATGGCCATGGTATTTGAGGATGGGCAACAAAAAACCATGTTACGAGGAAATAATCTTGATACACAGTTTCAAGAAATTATCTTGAGATATGTTAAGACTCGTTATGGTAAAAAATAAAAATATAACAAGACAATAAAAAACGGATTTCAGTTATGTCTGAAAATAATAAAAAAGCAAACAAAGTCAAAAAGATATTAGGCATCAAAGGCATGAACGATATCCTGCCAGATGAAGCACCTTTGTGGCAGTTTTTAGAAAATACTGCTGAGACTGTACTAAAAAGTTATGGATATCAACGCATTCGTACTCCAATTGTTGAAGAAACCGCGCTTTTTGCTCGTGGTTTGGGCGCTGTAACGGATATTGTCGAAAAGGAAATGTATTCATTTGAGGATTCTTTAAATGGAGATAAGTTGACTTTGCGCCCAGAAAGTACAGCTGGAGTGGTTCGTGCAGTTGTCGAACATAACTTAACGTATAACGGACCTAAAAGGTTATGGTATTTAGGCCCGATGTTCCGTCATGAAAGACCTCAACGTGGAAGGTATAGACAATTTCATCAAATTGGAGCTGAAGCAATTGGCTTTGGTGGACCTGATATTGATGCGGAATTGATTTTATTATGTCAGCGTTTATGGGATGACTTGGGATTAGAAAAAATTCGCTTGGAAATTAATTCAATTGGTAATGCAGATGAAAGGAATCGGCATAGAGCGGATTTGATTGCCTATTTTGAAAAGCATGCTGATATTTTAGATAGTGATGCGAAAAGAAGACTTTATTCCAATCCGCTCCGTATATTGGATACTAAAAACCCAACTATGCAAGAAATGGTGAATGCTGCACCTAAATTATTGGATTATTTAGGACAAGATTCGTTAGCGCATTTTGAGGGCTTACAAAAAATATTGCAGCACAATAACATTCCTTATGTTATTAATCCTCGATTAGTGCGAGGAATGGATTATTACAATCGCACGGTATTTGAGTGGATTAGTGATGAACTAGGATCTCAAGGTACTGTTTGTGGTGGTGGACGATATGATCCTTTATTTGAGATGTTTGGTGGAAGACAAACTCCTTCTTGTGGATTTGCGCTTGGTGTAGAAAGACTGATTGATTTATTAAAAACACAAAAAAATTCTCAAGTAACAGATCCTGTTGATGTTTACATTGTTCATCAAGGCGAAGAGGCTATGCTAGAAGCATTTGCTATGGCTGAAACCTTGCGTAATACAGGACTTGATGTAATATTGCATTGCTCGCCAGCTGCATCAGGAAGTAGTTTTAAAGCACAGATGAAACGTGCTGATGACAGTGGTGCTCTTTTTGCGATTCTTTTAGGAGAAGATGAGATCAAGGGCGGGAACGCAACTGTTAAGGCATTACGTGCTTTAGATATGAGTAATAATCAAAGTTTGGTTCCGCTTTCGCAAGTCGTTGATTATTTGATCAGTCAGATGGTTGATGACGGAGATAATGAGGATATGTGTAGTTGTGGATGTGGTGATTTTCATACGACACCATCACAAGAGATTCACTAAAAATTAAGAGTAAACGTTACCATGGCATACGATTTAGAAGAACAAGAACAGTTAGCCAATATCAAGGCGTGGTGGAAACAATACGGTAATTTAGTTATATGGATTGCTATTATTGTGTTAGCAATTTATGCCGCATGGACTTTTTGGGGAAATTATCAAAGAAAACAAGCAGCACAAGCTTCCCAGTTATATTACGAAATGCAAAATGCTGTTCAATCAAATGATAATGAAAAAGCACAAAGGATTGCATCTGACATGCAAGAAAAATTTGGCTCCACAGTCTATGCTTCTATGACAAATTTAGTTGCAGCACGCATTGCTACTGATTTTAAAGAATCGGATATGGCAAAAAGACGGTTGCAATGGGTTATAGATAATGGCAAGGAAAAAGGATATCAAGCAATTGCACGAATTCGTTTGGCAGAGATTTTGTTGGATGAAAAAAAGTACGATCAAGCTTTAGCAGCTTTATCAGCAGAATTTCCGAAATCGTTTACCAGTATTGCCGAGGATCGTAGAGGGGATATTTACCTTGCACAAAACAAATTCGATGAGGCAAAAAGAGCTTATCAGGCTGCACTTTCTTCTGCTGAAAATGATGACCCAGGCAAGGCACTTATTCAGATTAAACTTGAGCATTTAGGTACACCTGCTAGCTAGGATACTAAGGGATATTTATGCGTTATTTTGTTACGCTTTTAACGCTGTGTTTTTCTTTATTGTTGTCTGCTTGTTCGTGGATGGATGCGATTAATCCATTTGCTACTAAGGTTACGAAAAACATGCCGGCTGAGCTGGTTGATTTTGAGCAATCACGTAAAGCAACTGTATCTTGGTCTATTAGTGTTGGTTCATCTGAGAATTTTATTTTTACCCCTGTTGCGACTTATGACAGTATATATACAGCGTCTGCAGATGGGGATGTGATGCGCATTGATCCTCAAAATGGTCAGGTTATTTGGAATGTTGATTTGGATATTCCATTAACAGCAGGAGTGGGAACAGATGGAAATACTATTGCTGTAGCAGGAGAAAATGGTGTTCTAATTGCCTTGGATTCAGAAGGAAAAGAAAAATGGAAGATTCAATTATCCAGTGAAGCGTTATCAGCTCCAGCTATAGGCGGAAATGTTGTCGTTGTTAGAACATTGGATAATCGCATATCAGGATATGATGCAGATTCAGGAGAACGTAAGTGGATGGTTACAAAACGTTTACCTCCGTTAATGTTGCGTTCTGCTCCTGGTATTGCTGTTGTTGGTCCGACTGCTGTTGTTGCATTGCCTGGTGGAAGAATGATTTCATTGATGCTAGAAAATGGTGCAACGAACTGGGATGTTGTTGTAGGTGATCCACGCGGAACGACTGATTTGGAAAGAATTGCAGATACATCGGGTGTGCCAGCTGTATTAGGAAGACTTGTTTGTGCTTCTTCTTATCAGGGACGTGTTGCATGTTACGATGTGGTGAGCGGTGGTGGTGTTTGGACAAAAGAACTATCATGTGATGTTGGTGTTAGTGTAGACGAAGATTTTGTTTATGCGGCAGATGAAACAGGGGCAGTTTATGCTTTTGTAAATTTGAGAGGACAAAGTGTTTGGCGTAACGACCGACTTTCTTATCGAGCATTGACAACACCGGTTTCGTTTGAAGGAGCTGTTGCTGTTGGGGATATGGATGGCTATATCCATTTTCTATCAAAAGAGGATGGCGCATTTGTTTCTCGTATTTCAACAGATGGTTCAGCTATCAAAGCAACGCCTTTAGTTGTTGGAGATAAATTAATTATTCAAACAACAAATGGGCGTCTTTTAGCGTTAATGCTCAATTAACGCGATATCTCTATTATCTTTAAATGTGTCATAAATTTGCAGTGTAAAGACATGTGTGTTGATTTCTTTTTTATTCAGGTGGATTAACGAAGATGAAACCTGTTATTGCTTTAGTAGGGCGTCCTAATGTTGGGAAATCGACCCTTTTTAATCGACTAACGCGTACAAGAGCCGCTTTAGTTGCTAATTTCCCGGGACTAACAAGAGACAGACATTATGGTGAAGGGAAAATAGGGGATAGACCTTTTCTGGTAATTGATACGGGTGGTTTTGAACCTGTTGCCAAAGACGGTATTTTAAAGGAAATGGCAAGACAAACTCAGCAAGCGGTTGCTGAAGCTGATGTTGTTATTTTTATGGTGGATGGTCGTCAAGGTATTACACCTCATGACAAATCAATTACTGAGTATCTTCGACGTTCTGGGAGACCTGTTATTCTTGCTGTCAATAAAGCTGAAGGCATGAAATATACTGCTGTTGCAGCCGATTTTTTTGAGCTAGGATTAGGCGATCCGATGGTTATTTCATCTGCACATGGCGATGGAATTTATACCATGATAGAAAAAGCCTTATCGTTTATTCCTGTCGAAGAAGAGGTTATAGCTGATGAAGAAGATGAGGCAGGAAAACCAATTCGATTGGCTATTGTAGGGCGGCCTAATGTTGGCAAATCTACTATGATCAATGCTCTTTTAGGTGAGGAAAGAGTGATTGCTTTTGATATGCCTGGAACGACACGTGATGCAATTGAAATTCCGTTTGAACGGGATGGGAAACATTATGTGTTAATTGATACAGCGGGTTTGCGTCGAAAAGGGAAGGTATTTCAAGCTGTAGAAAAGTTTTCTGTTATCAAAACATTACAAGCTATTTCTGATGCCCATGTTGTTTTGTTGTTGTTGGATGCGCAACAAGATATTTCAGAACAAGATGCTCATATTGCTGGATTTATTTTAGAAAGTGGAAGGGCTTTGGTTGTCGGTATTAATAAGTGGGATGGATTGCCAGCAGACAAACGAGATTTCATTAAAGTTGAAGCAGAAAGAAAGTTGCATTTTCTATCTTTTGCAAAGTTTCATTATATTTCTGCATTGAAACAAACAGGTATTTCTCCACTGGTTCGTTCCATTAATGAAGCTTATGCTGCTGCAACGGCCAATTTGCCAACACCTAAGTTAACTCGGGTATTGAAGAACGCAATTGATCATCAACAACCTCCTCGAGCCAAGGGTGCAATTCGTCCTAAATTACGCTATGCACATCAAGGAGGAAAAAATCCACCAATTATTGTTATCCATGGTAATGGTCTGGAGCATATTGGGCATGACTATCGTCGTTATTTGGAAAGACATTTTAGGGATGCCTTTTCATTAACGGGGACACCATTACAAATTGATTTCAAAACAGGATCGAATCCTTTTGTTGCAAAAAAAGAAAAATAAAACGTAATCAAAATAGAGGGATACTGATAAATACTGTATAGTAAAGCTGCCTACAGTTATTATTTATTTAAAACAATTTATCTCCAATTTCGAATAACAATTAATTAATGGAGTTGCTAATGAGTACTGGTAAAGGACAAATGTTGCAGGATCCCTTTTTGAATATTCTGCGCAGAGATCATATTCCAGTTTCTATTTATCTAATTAATGGAATCAAGTTGCAAGGGCAAATTGAATCTTTTGATCAATATGTCGTTTTATTGCGCAATAGTGTGACACAGATGGTATATAAACACGCTATTTCCACAGTTGTGCCATCACGTCCGGTCAACTTGCAGTCTGATGGACAAAATACCTGATATTTCGAAAAAAAAAGCAATAGGACAGGGTAATACAGCACGTGCTCTGCTTGTTGGTGTTGACTTTGGTAAAAATGATTTTTCTTCCAGTATGGAAGAGCTAAGTTTACTTGCGAAGTCAGCTGGGGCAGAACCTGTTGCTTCCGTTACCATGAAACGGTCCAGTCCTGATGCGGCGCTTTTTATTGGTAGCGGTAAAGCAGATGAGGTTGCTGATGCAATTTGGCGTTACCGAGGTGATCTTGTCATTTTTAATCATGCTCTTTCTCCTGCTCAGCAACGTAATCTAGAGAGAAAGTTGGAAATCAATGTGGTTGATCGAACCAGTTTGATTTTGGATATTTTTGCACAGCGTGCAAAAAGTCATGAAGGAAAAATACAGGTTGAATTGGCACAATTACAACATCTATCTACACGTTTGGTAAGAGGGTGGACCCATCTTGAAAGACAAAAGGGTGGGATTGGTCTTCGTGGTCCTGGTGAGACACAGTTAGAAACTGACCGTCGCCTTATTGGAGATAGGGTCAAGATGCTTCGTTCTCGTCTAGAAAAATTACAAAAACAAAGAGAAACACAACGTCGTTCGAGAAGCAGAAGCAATACTTTTTCTTTTTCTCTAGTTGGTTATACTAATGCAGGTAAGTCAACATTATTTAATACTTTAACAAAAGCAGGAACTTATGTTGCGGATCAGTTGTTTGCAACATTAGATACGACTTCCCGTCGGATTTATCTTGAGGAAGCTGGAAATGTTGTTGTTTCGGATACAGTTGGTTTTGTTCGAGAGTTACCTCACCAACTTGTTGCTGCTTTTAGAGCAACATTAGAAGAAACGGTTCATGCTGATTTGTTATTGCATGTTGTGGATGTAGCTAATCCTGCCAGACGAGACCAGATAGAACAGGTCAATTTGGTTTTAAAAGAGATTGGTGCAGATGATGTGCCGCAACTGATGGTATTAAACAAGATTGATCTTGCAGGGTTAAATCCGGGCATAGAGCGGGATGAATATGGTAAAATTCAACGCGTTTTAGTCAGTGCGCAAACGGGTGTTGGCATGGATTTATTAAGACTGGCTGTAACAGAATTTGCTTTGGAAGCAAGACGATCTCGTTTTTCATCTGATAAAACGGATGAAAGCGAGCTTTCTCCTTGGTAAAAATGTAATAATTTTGATATTAGTGGCGAACGCATGGCTTTGTTTTCCTCAAACGGTTTACGTAAATTGTTGCCTATGTTCCACGATCTGTTTGGACGTGGATCGGGTGATTATGATCCCAATGATCCGTCTGAAATAGACCGGGTTTGGAATAACTTTAATGAACGTTTAAATCGCCTTTTTGGTAAGAAGAAAAAAGGTGGTTTTGATGGTAATGACCCAGAAAGAGATATTGATGAAGCTAATAAACGCAGAGGTTTGCGTTTTGGGTTTATTCTGTTTTTGATAGTGGCTTTTCTTTTTTGGATGGGTACAGGTTTCTTCATTGTGCAAGAGGGAGAAACAGGCGTTGTCATGACGTTTGGTAAATATAGCAAAATGACATCACCAGGCGTCAATTGGCGTTATCCGGATCCTTTTCAGTCGCATGAAGTGGTAAATGTTTCTCAAGTAAGAACGGTTGAGGTTGGATATCGTGCACACTTGAAAAATAAGCAGCCGAAAGAAGCTTTAATGCTCACAAATGATGAGAATATTGTCGATATCCAGTTTGCTGTTCAGTACCGTTTAAAAAATGCAGCAGATTGGGTATTTAATAACCGGGATCAGGAAGAGATGGTGCGACAAGTTGCTGAATCTTCCATTCGTGAAATTGTCGGTAAGAATAAAATGGATTTCGTGCTTTATGAAGGGCGAGATCAAATCGCAGCAGAAACGCATGCTTTAATGCAACAGATATTTGATCAGTATAAGGCAGGTGTTCAAATTACAAATGTTACGATGCAAGGCGTACAACCACCTGAACAGGTACAAGCGGCTTTTGATGACGCGGTAAAAGCGGGGCAAGACCGTGAGCGTCAAAAAAATGAGGGTGAAGCTTATGCTAATGCGGTGATTCCAAGGGCAAAAGGTACAGCTGCCCGTTTGATACAGGAAGCAGAAGGTTATCGTGATCAGGTTATTGCAAATGCAGAAGGTAATGCTGAGCGTTTCAAAATGATTGTTGCTGAATATCAGAAAGCACCAGGTGTTACGAGAGACAGAATGTATATTGAAACGATGCAGGAGATTTTCTCGAATACATCGAAGTTGATGATGGATGTCAGAGGCGGCAACAACTTACTGTATTTGCCATTTGATAAACTCGTTTCACAAACGAATACACAAACTTCTCAGCCGCAAGCTACAACAGAGAATGCTCAAGTGACAACAGGTACATCACATATTGCTACTCCAGAAAAAAACATGGAGTATGATTCCGGGCGTTCAAGAGATTCTAGAGACAGAGGAGGACGATAATGCGAGCAGTAATTAGCGTAACAGGAGTTTTCCTACTTGTAACAGCATTTTTTACAGGTCTTTTTGTTGTTGACCAAAGACAATATGCTATTGTCTTTGCAATGGGTGAAGTCAAAGAGGTAATTGAGGAGCCTGGATTTAAAATTAAACTTCCTTCTCCATTACAAAATGTTGTTTTTTTAGATAAGCGTATTTTATCTAGCGAAAGTCATGAGCCTGATAGGATCATTACTGCTGAGAAAATGAATATTTTGGTGGATTGGTATGTAAAGTGGCGTATTGTTGATCCACGTCTTTACTATGTGAGTTTTGGTGCAGATGAACAACGTGCACAGGATAGGCTTGCTCAGATTGTTAAAGCTTCGTTAAATGATGAAATTACCAAGCGAACTTTAAGTCAAGTGATTGCTGGAGATAGAGAAAGTTTGATGTCAGCAATCAAAAAGAAAATGGCAGAAGAAGCTAAGCAGGTTGGTATTGAAATTATTGATATTCGAATTAAACGTTTAGATTATGTAGAGCAGGTTAATCATTCTGTTTACGAACGGATGAAATCTGAAAGAACACGTGTGGCAAATGAATTGCGCTCAACAGGTGCGGCAGAATCTGAACGCATACAAGCAGATGCTGACCGTCAACGTATGGTTATTCTTGCTGAAGCTTATCGCGAAGCTGAAAAAATTCGAGGTCAGGGTGATGCCAAAGCATCTCGAATTTACGCACAAGCTTTTGGTAAAAACCCTGAGTTTTATAAGTTTTACAGAAGTTTAGAAGCGTATAGAGCGAGCTTTAATAGTAAGAAAGACATTATTGTTGCTGATCCGTCTTCAGAGTTTTTCCAATATATGAAAAAGTCTAAATAAGAGTGGAAGATAGCTAAAATTGGATAAGGTTAAATACCTTATTATGAATAATTGAAATTGGATATTACTAACTAAAAATCATGTCTAATACTTGGCTGCTTCCTGAATTTATTGCTGATGTTTTGCCTGCTGAAGCACGCAAAATGGAAGAGTTGCGTCGTCTCATTTTGGATGAGTTTCGTCTTTACGGTTATGAGCTGGTAATACCTCCGATGTTGGAGTATGTAGAGTCACTTTTAACCGGCTCAGGTCAAGATACGGATCTTTTTACTTTTAAGCTAGTAGACCAGTTATCTGGGCGTACAATGGGTTTAAGAGCGGATATGACAACCCAGGTTGCCAGAATAGATGCACATTTGATTAATCGTAATACGATTACACGATTATGTTATGCAGGAAGTGTTTTACATACACGTCCATCTGGTTTGCAATCAACGAGAGAGCCTTTCCAAATTGGAGCGGAGATATATGGGCATGCTGGATTAGAGGCAGATGCTGAAATTCAGTCTTTGGCAGTTGCATCATTAAGAAGCGTTGGTTTAAAGGAAATTAGTCTGAATCTTTCTCATGCTGGTTTATTAAAGGCATTAGTTGAAAGTGATCCTGTTGCAAAGAAAAATGCACCTTTGCTTTTTGATTTACTTGAAATTAAAGATATGCCGAGTTTAGATGAGTTAACAGCAAGATTTCACCCATCTACTCGCAAAGGTATTTTAGCTTTACCTGATTTATATGGTGATATTCAAGTTTTAGATGAGGCAAAACAAGTATTACCTGCTAATGCGGGTATTACGTTGGCATTGAATGACTTAGAATATTTAGCAAAAGCAACGGATTGTGATCGTGTAACGATTGATTTGGCGGATTTGAACGGATATCACTATCATAGCGGTATCATGTTCTCTGCATTTGTTCCTGGGTTGCCAAATGCTTTAGCTCGTGGTGGACGCTATGATCACGTTGGTGAGGCATTTGGGCGAGCAAGACCTGCAACTGGTTTTTCTATGGACTTAAGAGAGTTGGCGCGATTATTGCCAGCGGCAAAAAAACGCTCTGCTATTCATGCTCCATGGAGTAATGATGCAATCTTGTGTAGCAAAATCAAAGAATTAAGAAAAGCAGGAGAGGTGGTTATATGCGATTTGCCAGGCATACGAGCTGGGTATGACGAGTTTGTATGTGACAGAGAATTGGTGGCAAATGGTGATGATTGGATTGTAAAATTTGTAGATGAAAAATAATGGAATAGACATGGCCAGAAATGTTGTTGTAGTTGGTACTCAGTGGGGTGATGAAGGAAAAGGAAAAATCGTTGATTGGTTAACCGATCACGCACAAGGGGTTATTCGTTTCCAAGGCGGTCATAATGCAGGTCATACATTAGTTATTAATGGGCAAAAAACGGCATTACAGCTCATTCCTTCCGGTATTATGCGCCCAGGTGTAGCTTGTTACATTGGTAATGGCTGTGTTTTGTCTCTTCCTGATTTGTTACGTGAAATTGATAAGCTTGAAGAAGCTGGTATTGAAGTAGTTTCACGGCTTAAAGTTTCTGAAGCATGTCCATTGATCCTTCCATATCATTCTGCTTTGGATTTGGCACGAGAAGAAGCCAGAGGTGAAGCTAAAATTGGAACAACTGGAAAAGGAATTGGTCCTGCTTACGAAGACAAGGTTGCAAGAAGAGCTATTCGCGTTTCTGATCTTTTAAATGAAAAAAGATTTACAGAAAAACTTCGTGAAAACATGGATTACCACAATTTTGTCTTAACGCGTTATTTAGGCAAAGAAGCACTTGATTTTGAAAAAACAAAAGATGATGCGTTAGCCATGGTGCCTCGTGTAAGACCATTAGCTGCAGATGTTTCCAGTGCCTTACATCAAGCTTATAAAGCTGGAGCGAATTTACTTTTTGAAGGCGCACAGGGTAGTTTGTTAGATGTGGATCATGGTACCTATCCATATGTGACATCCAGTAATTGTGTGGCTGGTAATGCAGCTGCTGGAGCAGGAATCGGTCCAGGAATGTTGCATTATATTTTGGGAATTACCAAAGCTTATGTTACAAGAGTTGGGGCTGGACCTTTCCCATCAGAGTTACCGATGGATTCAGGTGTTGGTAAACATTTATCTGAAGTAGGAATGGAGTTTGGTACAGTAACCGGTCGTCAACGTCGTTGTGGTTGGTTTGATGCAGCCTTACTTAGACGTTCTATTCAGATTAATGGCATAAGTGGTATCTGTTTGACAAAACTTGATGTATTAGATGGAATTGAAACCATTAATATTTGTACAGGGTATCAATTTAATGGAAAAGTAATTGATATTTTCCCATCTAATGCTGAAGATGCGGCACTCTGTCAGCCGATTTATGAACAAATGCCAGGTTGGAAAGAAAGTACTATCGGTACGAAATCCATGGAGCAATTACCTGCTAATGCAAAAGCGTATATTCGTCGAATTGAAGAATTGCTTGGCATTCCTATCGATATGGTTTCGACAGGTCCCGATCGGGAACAAAC
>JAZUNA010000006.1:0-19641 GCA_045603905.1 Oxalobacter sp.
ACCAATGAAATGCTTGAGATAAATCCTTAGGAATTTCGCATCCATAGTAGTACATTGTTCCTAAACCATATTGACCTCCAGCATATCCTTGTTTAGCTGACTTTTTAAACCAATACAGTGCTTTTGAGCAATCTTTTGTAACTCCGTATCCATTACAGTAAATTGAACCTAGAGCATATTGAGCGTAATCATTCCCTTCTGCTGCTTCAAGCGTTAATTTCTTTATTGATATTTGAGTGCTTGCATGAACTGGGGTTATAACGCTATAGAAAAAAATATAAATGAAAACAACATATCGTTTGAACATGAACTATCCTTGAGATGGTTACTATTTCATTCTAACAAATATAGTTCCATACAAACAAACCCTACTGTAGCTTTAGGTGAGCTAATGTTTTTCTGGTGCCTTTTATGACATTAGTTCTGGAGGACACTTTTAAATCCAAAAAATACCCGTAAATTCGCTCAAAAAGTGTTTTTTATACATATATTTTTCTATATAATACATATGTATTTTATGGATATGTATATAAGGCGTTTTATGATTATTGGATACATTCGAGTTTCTACAGAACACCAGCATACCGACAGACAGTTAGATGGTATGACCTGTGATGAAATCTATACTGATAAGATTTCTGGTGGAACAATACATCGTCCTGAACTTAAACGTTTAATGGAGTATGCCAGAAAAGGCGATACCGTTGTTTGTCATCAGATAGACCGTATGGCTCGTTCATTAGCTGACTTGCTTCACATTGTAGAAACACTGGTTAAGAAAGGTGTAACTGTTAAGTTCCTTAAGGAGAACCTGACATTTAATGGAAACACTGATGATTCTGTTTCTATGCTCATGCTGCAGATGTTAGGAGCGGTTGCCCAGTTTGAAAAGTCAATCATTAACAGTCGAGTACGAGAGGGTGTTAGGAAAGCTCAGGAACAGGGCAAGTACAAAGGCAGGCAGCGTTCTATAGATGACAAAGTCGTGAAAAAGATACTGGAGCTGAATTCTCAAGGAGTGAAGAAAACGGAAATATGCAGACAGCTTAATCTATCCAGAGCGACTGTATATCGTTATTTGGAAGATCCTGAAAATGGAAAGAGCAAAGCCAAGACTAAGTAGTGCAGTAAACGTAGTATTAGCAACAGTTTATGGCTATGATTAGAATTCTTTCTTTAGCAAAAATAATTTTAGGTATAGATTTGGGTATAGATTTAAAAATAGAAAAATTAAAACATAGTATTCATAATGGTTTTAGATTGTTATTCGATTCCGGCCTCCGAACGCATTCTATAAAGTTCATTGACGTCCGTAAGCCCGCACAAACATTAGGTTTTGGCGGGTTTTTTAGTTTCTAATCGTTCCGTAAAGTTCATTAATATTCGAGTTTTTAAGGATAAATAGAAAATTATAAAAATTTCGTATCCTTATTTATCAATTTTACTTACTAGTTTCAATTTTTGGGACAAGAAAATTGGAGCCAGATCACTTGTTTTGATTGCGATTAATAAATTAAGACGGAGATAGAAAGATATTTGAAAATATATATAAAAATATATATTTTTATGGCGACAAGATAAATAAAAAACGCCGAAAAATTTATATTTTTCAGCGTTTTACAGTTGTCTTGGTGCCGATGGCGAGACTCGAACTCGCACAACTCTCGTTACTACCCCCTCAAGATAGCGTGTCTACCAATTCCACCACATCGGCAAAGAAGTAAATTATCTCAATATCTTAATATTTCTTCAAGATGATTTGAAAAAATATTTTATTTATTTTCTTCTTTTTTAGAATTTGAATCAGCTGTTGGAGCAGAAGGAATAGCTACAATACCTGCACCAGAAGGTTTTTCTACTTTTTTGATCTTTGCAGCAGGCGCTACTGTCATTGTTTCCAATTGATCTGTAACAGTTGCTTTTGGAACTGGTCTATATCCAACGTAAGCTAAAACCAATGTTGCAATAAAAAAGACAATTGCAGCAACTGCGGTTGATTTTGAAAGGAAGTTGGAAGAGCCTGTTGCTCCAAATAAACTACCTGAAGCACCCGCACCAAAAGCGGCTCCCATATCAGCTCCCTTGCCATGTTGTAACAAGACAAGTCCAATAATAGCAAGTGCAGAAACAACTTGAACAAAAATGATGATTTTAAATAACATAATTTTGTTTTTCTTTCTTTTAATTCCAGAAATATATAAGAGGGCAATTATAATACAGCTTTTGTAATTGCTAAAAAATCTGTTGCAATTAAAGATGCTCCGCCAATCAAACCTCCATCAATATCGGGCATTTCTAATAATTCACGTGCATTTTGCGGACGCATGCTTCCTCCATAAAGAATACGAGTTCGCTTTCCAGCATCTGCGCTTTTTTTAATTAATAAAGCCCGTAACATTGCATGGACTTCTTGAGCTATTTCTGGTGTAGCAGTTTTACCAGTTCCAATTGCCCATATTGGTTCATAAGCAACAATTAAATTATTTGTTTCTTCAGGATCTAAGACAGAGAGAAAAGCACTCATTTGTCTGTCAATAACTTCTTGTGTTTTTCCAGCTTCTTTTTGCGCTAAAGTTTCACCGACGCAGACAATAGGTGTTATGCCTGCAGCCATAGCTCTTTGTGCTTTATGTGCTATTTCTTCGTCTGTTTCACCGTGATATTCTCTTCTTTCAGAATGCCCAACTATAACGTATTTACATCCAAAATCTTGTAACATTCTTGCAGAAACGTCTCCAGTATATGCGCCTGTAGCATGAGATGAAACATCTTGTGCGCCTAGTGCGATGTTTGATTGGAGCAAAATTTCACAACATTGAGCCAAATAACAAGCAGGAACACATATAGCGACTTCTCCCTGAGCCTCACTTACTCCAGATTTAATTTCTCGTAGCAAACGTCCATTTGCTACGAGAGTTCCATTCATTTTCCAATTACCGACAAATAATTTCTGACGCATATTTTCCTCAAACTTGCTAACTAATTATTTTAGTTTGGGGTAAAAAATAATCAATGGATAATGATACTGCGGTATTGATCATCTTCGCCTTCTTCATCGTGAATGCCAGGAAAGTGTACATGCTGATGGGCAATTTCTTCTGGAGTTGCAGCACGAACTTCGACAACATTAAGAGAGAAACGAAGTGCAATTCCAGCGAGTGGATGATTTCCATCTAAAACAACTTTATCATCTGCAATATCAGTAACAACGAAAATAATAGGTTCATCATCCTCATCACTACCTTCGGGAATACCTTCAAATTGCATTCCTATTTCTAAAGGGGATGGAAATTTATTACGATCCTCAACTTTTAACAAATTTGGGTCATATTCTCCAAAAGCTTCTTCTGGCTCTACTTGAATCATGGTTGTATAACCAACTTCTTTTCCATCTAGTGCTTTTTCAATAGCAGGCAAAATGTTTTCATAATTACCATGAAGATAAATGATGGGCTCTGGAGCATCCTCTAAGAGATTATTTTGAGCATCTGAAAGCTTATAGTGAACAGTGACAACCGTATTTTTAGTAATTTTCATTTGATTTTGTTCTGTTGTATTACTTATATAACTATGAAATTATACCTTTCGTAGTTTTTCATAAGAATAGATTTTTATTCCAAGAAGGATCAAAAAAACTGTCATTTTTCGAATGATTGTCTCTTTTTTGTCAGTGTTTTTTGTAATAGCGTTTTCTAAATTGAATTTTTTTGCATAAAGAATATTAAAAATAGCTTATCTTGATATAAACTTTACTTATGTAACAGAATAAGTACATATTTACATATGTATGAATGAAAAAGATGTTGAGCTTTAATTTATTGCAAAACACCAGATTCATCTGTTACAAGCAACAAAAAATAGCTATAATCACCACTATTAGAATATTTTTGAAGTGTATCAATAAAGAAATACTTATAAAATGATTCTAAATAGTAGTACTTATTACCGGTAATACTTATTGTTAATTTTTTGAAGGAAGAACAATGAAAAAAACGTTTTTGATTGTTGCTATTCTGGCTGCAGCATTATCTGCTTGTAAATACGGTGAGCCTCCAGCACAGGACAAAATGCGTATCCAAGCTCAAAAACTTGAAGCAGAAGGTAAAACTGAAGAAGCTAAGAAGCTGAAAGAAGAAGCTGCTGCAATTGACTCCAAGTTGGCTGCAGAAAAAGCGAAAGATGAAGCTGCTGCTAAAGCTGCTAAAGCTGCAGAAAAAGCTGCTGCTGAAGCTAAGAAAGAAGAAGCAAAACCAGCTGAAGCTGCAAAAGAAGCTGCTGCTGACGCTAAAGCAGAAGTAAAAGAAGCTGCTGCTGATGCTAAAGCAGAAGTAAAAGCAGAAGTAAAAGAAGCTGCTGCTGATGCTAAAAAATAATTAGCAATTTTTTAGTACATATAAAAAGCCGGCTTAAATGCCGGCTTTTTTACGTTAAGAGCTTATAATCAACTTAACTCAATCCAGTCAAAGCCATTATTTTGGCAGGCAATAATTATTTCAATAGCGTGGTTGTTAGTAGCAGTTTCAAGCATTTTTTTTACTAAGTTTGGACAGTTATTTTGCTCACTCAAATGAGCGCCAATAATTTTTTTTAGTTTGCTTTTATCCATTTCTTCGATAAATCGTACAGCATCTTCATTTGCTAAATGTCCAAATTTACTCTGGATCCTTTTTTTTAGAAAAGCTGGGTAGGGTGATTTCTCTAACATTTCTAGATCATGATTGCATTCAATTATAAGAGCATCACAACTTTTTAGAGATGAAGAAACAAGAGGGGTGATTTGCCCAAGATCTGTCAAAATTCCCAGTTTCGTATTACCATTTGTTACATGGAATTGTAGAGGTTCTTGGGCATCATGAGGGACTGTAAAAGCAGTGAATTCAAGATCGCCAATAGCTAAGTGATCTCCATCTTTGCAAAAATTAATTACGACATCGTTTTTTTTTCTTTTTGTGGCTTGAAAAGTTCCAAAGCTTGTCCAGATTGGAATGTTATATTGAGCGGCAAGCAAAAAAGCGCTTCCTACATGATCCTGATGTTCATGAGTAATAATGATGGCTGATAATGAAGATGGATGTATGCCAGAAATAATTAATTTTTGTTCAATTTCTCGTAATCCAAATCCGCAATCTAATAAAACATGCGTGGTTGTTGTTCCATCAGATGCACAAATAACAAGGGCATTTCCTTTACTACCACTTCCTAAGCTAGAAAATTTCATACCTTAATATAAAAAGACAAAGTAACTAACGTATTAAGATTAATTACTTTAGTTGTCCATATAATAAGGAAATAATTCTTTCACCAGTAGACGAGTTTTCTAGATTTCCCTCATTATCTAAAACAGATACCTGTGTTGAACCTTCTAAAGTTTCTCTGACAGAAATGCGATATCGTTCTGCTTTTTTATCTTTGTCATCATTAGAAGAGAATAATTTTGAGAAAAAGCCTCGTTCTTGTGCAGATTGGCTTTTCGCATCTTCATTTTGATCAACATAGCGGACAAAATATAAGCCTTGAGAGCGGTCTCTGTCTTCAACAGTAAATCCAACTCTATCTAAAGCTAGTCCAACTCGACGCCATAGACGATCAAAGCCTTCTTCAACCACAATAATTGATTGACCACCCTGTTTAACTAAATTTGCTCGTAATTGAGGTGCTGCCACTTCTTTTTTTGCTATTGCGGTTTCTTTTTCTTTATTATCAGATAAACGTACTAAAAGTCTTGAAAGGAATTCTGCTTCAAGTTCTGGGTCAGATGGGCGAGATGTCCACATAGTAGAATCTTTATTTGATCCTACTAATTCTTCTTGAGCTCCTCTGTGACTAATGAAAATATCTGTTGATCCATCATCATTACGTTCTAGACGAGTTCTGAATTTATCTCGCTCACCTGTTGAATATAAAGAGTCAACTAATTTTCCAATTGTCCTACGGATGAAATCTTGTGGTAATTTAGCCCGGTTTTCAGCCCAGTCAGTTTCCATAATTCCTGTAGAAGGTGACTCGACATTAATCATAAAACCATTATCTTGCCAGAACTCCTTAATTTCTTGCCATAGTTCTTCAGGTTCTCTATTAACTACTAACCAACGTTGACTACCATCTCTTTCAATATGAGCATCAGTTGCCTCTCTTGGTGCAACAACAATTCCAGAGCCTGGACCAACAACAAGAGATTTTGTTCCTGTTTGAGAGTTTAATTTTTGTTGATAATCGGATGCCGTAATCGTACCTGACGCAGCATCAGGTATGGCGTATCGATTGTCACGTTGTAACTGTGTTAAATCTGGTGGGATTTCAAGTCGTTGTGTGGGATTTTTAGCAGTTTCAGTTTTATAGTCAATTCTGTCGCCTTCCCACATGTTATCCCATGATGTGCAGCCGGAAATAGTCGTAAAGATGCATGCGCACAAAAACGCAATACAAGTTTTTGGAGGAAGTTTTTTATTCTTCCAATTTTTATCGATTGAATGCAAATTCATGCGCAAATCTTTTTTATTTAATATTGACGCTAACGTTACTTTCTTCCCATGCCTGACGAACTATATCATGATAAGATGCGCCAAGTTTAGCAAGAGGTAAGCGAATACCAGGTGGAATTAATCCTAATTCACTCATGAGCCATTTAACAGGAACAGGATTAGGTTCTACAAACAATTTAGTATGAAGAGGGAAAACCTTATCATTTATTTTTCTTGCTGTTTCTACGTCACCTTTCATAGCTGCACTACACATTAGATGCATATCTTTTGGAGCTACATTAGCAACAACAGAAATATTTCCTTTTCCTCCGCATAACATTAAAGCCATAGCAGTTGCATCATCACCTGAGTACACATAAAAATCACGTGGAGCTCGACGAATTAAGTCAATTCCCCTAGCAATGTTGCCTGTTGCATCTTTAACACCAATAATACCAGGAATTTCTGCAAGACGAAGAATGGTGTCGTTAGACATATCTGCAACAGTACGACCTGGTACGTTATATAAGATAACGGGAAGATCAACTGTTTCTGCAATTTTACGGAAATGTTGGTACATTCCTTCTTGGGTTGGGCGATTATAATAAGGCACAACTTGTAATGACGCATCTGCACCAATTTCTTTTGCATATTTTGTCAATTCGATAGCTTCTGTTGTAGAGTTTCCACCGGTTCCAGCAATAACAGGAATACGGCGGTTAACATGTTCAACAGTTACTTTTACTAGTTGACAATGTTCTTCAAAGGAAACAGTAGGAGATTCTCCTGTTGTACCAACAATTACAATGGCATCTGTACCTTCATTAATGTGCCAATCTATCAATTTACGTAAACAATCCAGATCAAGACTATTATCTGGATGCATAGGAGTGACAACTGCGACAATACTACCTTGAATCATGACATTATTTTCCACGTGTTTAAAACCTTGATTGTAGCGGATACAGAGCTGAAATGGAGTAATTAGATAAAAAAACTGATGTAATAAGATGTTTCAATTTATCTAGAATAAGATAAACAAATATTGTTAAATCTTAAAATTTTACCATTTCTTTAAAATAGCCCGTTTACCAAATAATTTATTTTTCTTTTAGGTCATTGTTTTTTATTGATATTTCTCATTATAAGTTTTCTTTAAAAGATTAGTCTTTAAAAGTAAAGGTTTAACAGCAATTTTTATTGACGATTTTTTTTATCAGGAGAAACTTATGCAAAATAGCTTAAGACGGATAACACCATTAAGTGAATTAACTCGTTTTGAACCATTCCGTAATTTGGATGAAATTTTTAACGGTTTTCGTTTAATGCCATCCATAAGTAATATGGAGATCATAGAACCTAGAATAAAAATAGATGTAATGGAAACAGAAGAAGCATACATTATTAAAGCAGATGCTCCTGGAGTTGAAAAAGAGGATATTTTAGTTAGTGTTGATGGAAATCAAATTACAATTGAATTTGATGTAAAAACAGAAAAGGATGAGACTAAAGAGGGAAAGGTAGTTCGTAGTGAACGTTATGTCGGTCGCCAATCCCGAAGTTTTTCTTTGGCAAAAGATGTTGATGAATCAAGATCAGAAGCTAAGTATATTAATGGAGTATTAGAATTAATATTGCCCAAAAAAGCAGATTCTTCAAAAAAATTGCTATCTATTTCTTAATTTTTTGACTGCTTGTGATAAAAGCCGATCACGTTTAGTGACCGGCTTTTTTATGCATGGTATATTCATTATTAGTTATCTTTGATAAAGCAGAGTTGTTACTCTCATGATGCAGCTTTCAAAAAAAACTTCTTTGTCGCGTTTTTTTACTTGGACGGATTTTGTGGCAGGGGTCTCAAGTGCTGGCTTGTTATTGCCTCAAGCATTGGCTTATTCAAGTATTGCTAATTTACCTGCACAAACAGGCATCATTGGTCTTTTTGCCGGGCTTTTATGTTATGGTTTTTTAGGAACTAGTCGTTTTGCATTAGTTTCTCCAACATCCTCAGCGGCAGTTGTTCTTGCTGCTGCAATAGCTGCAGTTGCGGGAGGAAATTCCGGTTTGCAACTTGTTATATCCGGTGGTCTTGTCATTGCAACCGGAGTGTTTTTTTTATTGGCAGCTCTTATCCGAATGGGAAATGTAACAGATTTTGTTGCGCGTCCTGTTTTACGTGGATTTACCTTTGGGATGGCCATTGTCATTATTATCAAACAACTTGGAACAGTCTTAAATGTTCATCCAAAAAGTGACAATTTGTTTTATTTCATAATGGAGTTGATGTCGCAATTTGAGAATTGGCATTATCCAAGTATCGCTGTAGCTGTTTTGACTATTATTTGTCTTTTTGTTTTTGGAAAAATTAAAAATTTTCCAGGCGGAATAATAGTTATTTTAGTTGGCATTATTTCTAGTGCTCTGATTGATCTTCCAAAATTTGGAGTCTTATTGATTGGTAGTATTAGTGTTGAAATGATGCAATTTAAAATACCTGTTTTAGCACTAGAAGAGTGGCAAACGCTTTTTGAGCTGTCTTTAGCAATGGTATTTATTCTCTATGCAGAGTCTTATGGCTCTATTAGAAGCTTTGCTATAAAACATGGTGATGCCATGATGCCGAATAGAGATCTTTTTGCATTAGGCATTTCTAATTTAGTTTCAGGTTTATTTCAAGGAATGCCTGTTGGTGCTGGGTATTCTGCAACAGCGGCAAATGAAGCGTGTGGAGCAAAGACTCGAATGTCAGGTCTTTTTGCCATGCTAATTACTTTAGTGGTTTTGGTAACGGCACTTCCTTATATCGAATTAATCCCGCAGGCAGTTTTAGCAGGCATTGTTATTTACACGATGTTTTTCTTATTGAAACCGTCATCTTTTAGGATATATTTTTCTTGGGAAAAAGATCGTCTTATTGCTTTTCTCTCGGTTTTGGCGGTTTTGTTTTTGGGAGTATTGCATGGCTTATTGATTGCTGTAGGAATTAGCATTGTAATTATGCTAAAACAGATTTCAACATCAACACTTTCAGAATTAGGTCGCTTGGGACAAACTCATGATTTTGTTAGTACAACGACTTTTCCTGAAGCAAAGCCAATTCCAGGAATTCTAATTTTGCGACCTGATCAAGGACTTTTTTTTGCAAATACTGAAAGAGTTTTGCAACAGGCAAGGCAGATATTACTTTCTTATAGTGAACCTGTTCATACGATAATTTTAAGTCTTGAATTAACGAATGATTTAGATACAACGAGCTTAGAAGCTTTTCAGGATTTCTTTATTTTTTTACAAGAACAAAATAAAAATATAGTTTTGGCACGGTTGAAAGATTTGGTGTTTGAAACTTTACAATTTTCACTTTATAAAGAATTTCCAGATGTTACGATGAGTCGTCTAAGTGTGGAAAGAGCGGTTCATTTAGCAGAAACTAAAAATACTATTTAAGATGGATATGCTGGGTATATAAGTATATAAAAAGAATATAAGAATTATTTTCTTAGATATAAATTCCAAAGTATGCCCATTCTCAGCCCAGAATTTATTGGTATGATTTTGGGTATTTTAAATTCTTGCATCAAGGCTTTAATAATAGAAAGCCCGCCCACAATAGATGCATTTCTATCTTTTCTAATTTCTGTAAAAGAAAGTTGATTAATTTTTCCAATTTTAATTAAATTATTTTGTAATATATCTAGGTTCTGTTCTGTTAGTTCACCATTGCCAATTTTTGTATTTACAATAATTTCTGCGATTGCTCGTATTGTTCCAGATGATCCATAAATATTTTTCCAACGATGTTTCGGGTATTGTGGTCGAATATTTTTAAAATGAATGCAGGCAGCATGAATTGCTGTATCAAAATGTTGAGAAGAAATTACACCATCAGGAAAAAATAGTTTGCATTGAGTTACTGTTCCTACAGTACAGGAATGAACGGTTTCGATAATTTCTCCTGTTCCACTAACAATTTCAGTTGAACCACCGCCTATATCGATAACCAGCTTTTCTTCTGTTGATGTCGATAGTAATTTATCAACTCCAAGATAAATAAGTTTTCCTTCTTCTTCACCAGAAATAAGGTCAACGGGAATGCCGAGCACTTTTTCTGCCTCCTCAAGAAAATGAGAAGCATTTTTTGCAATTCGTAAAGTTTGGGTTGCAACAGCTCGAATTTTTTTTATGGGATATTTTTTTAAAATAAGGTTAATGTTATGAAGAGATTGAATAGCGTTTGTTATAGCAATAGAAGTTAAATAGTTATCTTTATCAAGTCCTAAAGCTAATCTATTGGGTTCTCTTGCCGTTTTTACAATATGAAAAGAGTTATTTACATATTGTCCAATATGTAAACGAAAACTATTAGATCCAAGATCAATAGCAGCAAACATATAAGTAATCCTGTTTTGTTACTTATCCTAACATAGTATCTAAAATCATCATCAATGCAAAACCGACAAGTAATCCTATCGTTGCTGGTGTTTGATGTCCATTTCTATGTGTTTCTGGGATAACTTCATGAGAAACAATAAAAATCATACCGCCACCAGCTAGACCAAGTCCAATAGGATAAGAAATAGCAAATCCACTTGTTAATCCAATCCCTAAGAGTGCGCCTACTGGTTCAAGAAGACCTGTCATGCCCGCTAATAAAATAGCTTTAGAACGTGACATTCCTGTACTAATTAATGCGAGAGCTACAGCTAATCCTTCTGGTATATCTTGTAAGATAATAGCAGTAGTAAGCGGTAATCCAATATTCATATCACCTTGAGAAAAGCTTACTCCTATAGCCATTCCTTCGGGTAAGTTATGAAGTGAGATCGCGAAAACGAATAGCCAAACACGATTGAACCTTTCGTGACCAGGACCGAAATCTCCACTCGTTTGATGATGATGAGGTGTAAATTGATCTAAACTGAGCATCAATAAAACACCCAGAGCCATACCAATTGTAACAATACCAGCACTTGTTATTTTACTTCCCGTAATTTCGATGCCGGCTTGGAGGCCTGGTAATAAAAGAGAAAAAGCACTTGCTGCTAACATCATGCCTGCAGCAAATCCCAACATGATATCTTCTACTTGTTGAGGTATTTTTCTGATTAATAAAGCAGGAACAGCTCCTGCTGTTGTCATAATAAATCCGAGTAAGCCACCTAAAATGGCGTATTTTAGAGCTTGGTCAAAATTGGGTTGTCCAATTTTTAATATGCTTTGAACTAGCATGATTACGATTGCTAGTATTGATACAGTCAGTCCAAAAGCTAAACCCCAATGCTTTCGAATATGTGTGCGAAACACACCTCCCCACCGTTTTTTTAATGGATGAGAAAGAAATGTTTTTTCTACAAGGGGCTTATTTTTTTCAGACAAGGTGCAAATTTCTTTAATTATCAAATAAATCTGTTTATACAGAAGGTGTGTTGATTATGAATTTTAACAATATTCTTTCGATTTAGATTTTTTCATTAGTAAAAAGAAATTTTGTTTTTAAACGGTATTCAATTTTACTCTTCTGACAAATCCTGTAATAATTAAAAATCAGTATAAGTGTTTCTACTTTTATATTGCGTTGTCCGTTTACATAATTTGTTATAGGTTAAAAGTTATTAAAAAAGGAGAAGAATATGAAGATTCTTGTTACTGGTGGGTGCGGCAACATGGGTGTCCATGTTGTGAAATCTTTAGCAGGGAAAGGGCATCAAGTTCGTGTTTTTGATAAAGATGAAGAAGGTTTAAAAAAACTTGCTGGTAACAATGTAGAAACAATTTCTGGAAATTTAACGGATAAAGAACTAGTTCGAAAATCTGTTCAGGGTGTTGATGCTATTTTGCATCTCGCATGGAGTTTTTCAGAGAACTTTATTGATCTTTTAGATATTGATGTTAAAGCATATCAGTATTTGTTAGATGCTGCTGTAGAGTATGGTGTGAAAGATGTTATCAACGCTACAACAGCAGTTTCTTATGGCAAACCGGTTACCAACCCAGTTGATGAGACGCATCCGCATTTAGTAGAACAATCTAGAAATCCTGCATATGCTCTAGCGAAACTTATTACAGAGGAAATGAGCAAAATTTATACAGTTCAACATGATATGGCTGTAAATAATGTCATGATTTGGTATGCGTATGGGGAAACCATTGGTGGACGTAATATACGGGCTATGGCAAAAGATGCTATAGAAAAAGGGTTTGTGGAAGTTCCGTCTGGAAGCGGAGGTAATTTTTTACAATTGGATGATTTTGTATCAGCTGTTTTAGCTATATTAGATAAACGACCAAAAGGAGAACTCTTTAATTTAGGAAGTGTTTATCTTACTTGGGCAGAGTTGGCTCAGTTGATTGTAAATCATGCAAATCCTAATGCGGAAGTTCGTGCAATACCAAAAAGTGAATGGCAAGGAAGTGCTTTTTTAGCTGATGATTGGCCAATTAGCACAAAAAAATCGGAAGAAATGTTGCGTTATAAAACGGGTTTGACTAGAGAAAAAGCAATAGATGATTTATCTAAAGCATTAAAAGTTTCAGTAGATCGTGTAAAAGCCCAACTTGGATAAATATGTTTGGATCCTGCCCTATTTCATATATTGAGCCGCTTTTTCGCCCACCAAGCGAAGCTCGTTCTTTGATTCTCCAAATTACGAATGGTTGCAGTTGGAGTAAGTGTTCATATTGCGATATGTATACGCAGCCACAGAAAAAATTCAGTATTAAACCAGAAGAATTGGTTCTCAAAGAAATTGAATGGGCAGGGAAGAATTTATTAGGGGTTCGCAGGGTTTTTTTAGCGGATGGGGATGCGATGGTTTTATCAACTCGCAGACTGTTGAATATTTTGTACGCTATAAAAAAACATTTGCCAAGTGTTGTAAGAGTTGCATCTTATTGTCTTCCTCGTAATGTTGAAAGAAAATCAGATGAAGAGTTAAAACAGCTTCGCGAAGCTGGTTTAGGTCTAATTTATTTAGGTGCTGAATCGGGAGACGATTTTGTACTGAAATGCATTAATAAAGGAGAAACGCAACAAAGTACAGTAAAAGCCTTAAATCGTTTAGCTGATGCTGGTGTAAAACGTTCTGTAATGATTATTAATGGCTTAGCTGGAGAAAAATTTAGTGAGCAACATGCTAAAAATTCTGCTTTTTTAGCTAATCAGACTCAACCAGAATTTCTTGCATCGCTTGTGATTAATCTGCCTCATGGGGAAGCTCGTCATCAGAAAGCATTTCAAGGACAGTTTGAGTATATGCCGCAACCATCACTTTTTCGGGAGTTGCGGCAATTTGTCGAAGCACTTGAATTAAAATCAACTATTTTTAGAAGTGATCATGCTTCTAATCAACTTGTTTTAAAAGGCGTATTAGGTAAAGATAAACCTAAATTACTTAGCCAGATTGATACAGCAATAACTACCCCGGAAAATGCTAACCTAAGACCTGTTTGGATCAGACCGTTTTAACCAGGGTAGTATTTTTTATTTTCTTTTAAAAAGGAATATCATCATCCATTTCAGAAAGGTTGTTTGCTGGGCTATGCGTTAAATGGGAAGGTGGTCCAAAAGATGATCTAGTATTGCTTGGACGACTTTCTGAGTATTCTTCATATCCTGGGCGGCGGTCGAGCATTTGCATAACATCAGCAAGAATTTCCGTCGTATAACGTTCTATTTCATTTTTATCAGTATATTTACGAGTTCTTAAGCGACCTTCAACATAAACTTGAGAACCTTTTTTTAAATATTGTGCTGCAGTTTCTGCTAATCTCCCAAAAAAAGAAATTCGATGCCATTCTGTATTTTCTTTTTGTTCAGATGATTCTCTATCACGCCAACGCTCTGTTGTTGCAACGGCAATACTTGTTACGGGAGTACCATTAGGTAAATAACGTTTTTCTGGATCACGCCCGAGATAACCGACAATAATGACTTTATTGATAGACGCCATTGTTTCTCCTGATATAGAAATTTTTTATTTATATTGTTTTGAAAGAGTTAAATCATAAAGTTCATTATGCCAGAAGTTAAGTCTTTAGATATCTACTTTGTTTTATTTCTTCCCTGTGATAATTCTGTGAATGCGTTATAGTAGAAAACCTGTTTTTAAATAATTTGTAAAAAAGTTGTCATGGAAGATCAAGGAATTATTCTTGTTAAAGGTGCGAGGACTCACAATCTTAAAAATATTAATCTTGAAATTCCACGAAATAAGTTAGTGGTTATAACAGGATTGTCTGGATCTGGAAAATCATCTTTAGCGTTTGATACGCTTTATGCCGAAGGACAAAGACGGTATGTTGAATCTCTTTCAGCTTATGCACGTCAATTTTTGCAATTAATGGAAAAACCAGATGTGGATTTAATTGAGGGGTTATCTCCTGCAATTGCTATAGACCAAAAGGCAGCGTCACATAATCCTCGTTCTACAATTGGTACGGTAACGGAGATATATGATTATTTAAGGTTATTGTACGCTCGTGTAGGGACACCACATTGTCCAAATCATCCGAACATAATTTTAGCCGCACAATCTGTTTCCCAGATGGTTGATACTGTCATGGAGCTTCCACATGGGACTCGTTTAATGATTCTTTCTCCTGTAATAAATTCAAGAAAAGGGGAATATTTGGATTTCTTTGAGCAGATGCAGGCGCAAGGATTTATTCGTTTTCGTATTCAAAGTGGAACAAAAGAAGCAAGTATTTTTGATGCAGATAGTATTCCAAAGTTAAAAAAAAACGAAAAACATACTATTGATGTTGTTGTAGATAGATTAAGAATAAATGCGGATATTAAACAGCGATTAGCAGAAAGTTTTGAAACAGCACTTCGTATTTCTGAAGGAAAAGCAATTGCTGTAAATATGGATTCTGGAGAAGAACAGATTTTTTCAAGTCAATTTGCTTGCCCTATTTGTGCTTTTTCTTTGCATGAATTAGAACCTAGGATTTTTTCTTTTAATAACCCAATGGGAGCTTGTCCTGAATGTGATGGATTAGGATATATAGAGTTTTTTGATCCTAAACGCATTATTATATCTCCTGAACTTTCTTTAGCAGAGGGTGCTTTAAAAGGATGGGATAAGCGTAATCAATTTTATTTACAGACATTACAAAGTTTAGCGGCTTATTACGGTTTTGATATTAATACTCCTTTCGAGAAATTACCTGAAGATATTCAAAGCATTATGCTTTTTGGCTCTGGGAGAGAAAAGATTCCATTTGCATATGTCAATGAAAAAGGAAAGATTTTAGTGCGAGAGCATTCATTTGAAGGGGTTGTTAATAATTTACAGCGACGTTATCGGGAAACAGATTCTATATCAGTAAGAGAAGATTTAGCTAAATTAATAAATAAGAAAGAATGTCCTGCTTGTCATGGAGCCCGTTTAAAAACGGAGTCTCGTTTTGTTACGGTTGGTGAGGGTGAACAAGAAAGAGCTATTTATGAAATCACCAGTTTTCCACTTAATGAAGCTTTGCAATATTTTCAGAAATTATCGTTAAGTGGTGCCAAAAAAGAGATCGCAGAACGAATCATTAATGAAATAGTTTCTCGTTTGCGTTTTTTAAATAATGTGGGATTAGATTATCTTTCTCTAAATCGTGGTGCAGATACTTTGTCTGGTGGAGAAGCACAAAGAATTCGTTTGGCTTCTCAAATAGGAAGTGGTTTAACTGGTGTTATGTATGTTTTGGATGAGCCCTCAATTGGATTACATCAGCGTGATAATGATCGTTTAATCAATACATTAAAACATTTAAGAGATATTGGTAATACAGTATTAGTTGTTGAGCATGATGAAGATGCTATTCGAACAGCGGATTATATTATTGATATGGGACCAGGCGCAGGTGTTCACGGAGGGAATGTTGTTGTACACGGTCATCCAAAAGTAGTTCTAGAATCAAAAAATTCATTGACTGCAAAATATTTAAATGGGGAACTTTCTATTCCTGTGCCAACAAAACGTGTTGCACAAAATGGAAATAATCAATTGATAATTAAAGGTGCAAGAGGAAATAACTTAAAACGGGTGACTTTTAAATTACCTGTTGGTCTTTTAACTTGTGTAACCGGGGTATCTGGTTCTGGTAAGTCTACATTGATTAACGATACATTATATGCCGCAGTGGCACGTCGGATTTTTGCTTCTCAAACAGAGCCTGCACCTTTTGACTCAATTAGTGGGTTAGAGCATTTTGATAAAGTTATTGCAGTTAATCAAGCGCCAATTGGAAGAACTCCACGCTCTAATCCTGCTACATATACCGGACTTTTTACACCTATTCGAGAGTTGTTTTCTAATATTCCATCGTCTAGAGAGAGAGGATATACGCCTGGAAGATTTTCATTTAATGTAAAGGGAGGTCGTTGTGAAACTTGTCAAGGAGATGGTGTAATCAAAGTAGAGATGCATTTTCTTCCTGATATTTATGTTCCTTGTGATGTTTGTCATGGCAAACGTTATAACCGAGAGACTTTAGAGATTCTTTATAAGGAAAAAAATATTTCTGAAGTACTGGAAATGACAGTAGAAGAAGCGTTTGTGTTTTTTGAATCTATTCCAGCAGTTGCTCGCAGGTTGCAAACATTGTTAGATGTTGGGCTTGGTTATATTCGTCTAGGACAAAGTGCAACTACGCTTTCAGGAGGAGAGGCTCAAAGGGTTAAATTGTCGTTAGAACTATCTAAACGAGATACAGGTCGAACTCTTTATATTTTAGATGAGCCGACGACAGGGTTGCATTTTCATGATATTGATTTACTTTTGAAAGTTATTCATAGATTAAGAAATCAAGGTAATACGATAGTCATTATTGAACATAATTTGGACGTTATAAAAACAGCAGATTGGATTATTGATTTGGGTCCTGAAGGAGGAGAAAGGGGAGGGGAAATTATTGCAACAGGAACTCCTGAAGAATTAATCAAAAATAAAAACAGTATTACAGGTCAATATTTAAAATCTGTTTTAAATAGATAGTTCAAAAAATAATTTTTAACTGTAAAAAATGAAGTAACTTTATGAAGTTACTTCATTTTTTTGGAAGAAGTTATTTTAATAAACGTTCTTCAATAATAGAAATTCCCTCTGAAGTTCCTCGTAAAACAAGAACATCTTCTGGTTCAATTTTGAAATCAGCGGAGGGTTCTAGTTTTTCTGCGCCACGACGAATCATGGTAACTTCAACATTTGAAGATGGTAATCCCAAATCATTCAGTGTTTGTCCAATAGATTGGGATTTTTCAGGAATACGAAGGGAATGCAAGCGTTTATATGTTTCTTCGTCAACAGGGGTAATATCTGATTCTCCGTGAAAATACTCTCGAAGCGAAGAATATTGTTTCATTCTTGCTTCTTGTATTCGTCTCATAACTCGACGCACAGGGATGCCAGCAGCCAAAAAAGCATAGGAAGTCAAAACAAGGCTACTTTCTATTGCCTCGGGTACGACTTCATCAGCACCGCCTTCTTTCAGTTGTTCAAAATCAGCATCATCATAACTTCGAACAATAACTGGAAGAGATGGTACTAATTCTTTCGTGTAGTGAAGAATGGTTAATGCAGCATGTGTGTTCGAAAAAGTAATGACAAGTGAAGAAGCACGATGAATACCTGCGGCAATTAAACTTTCTCTACGAGTGGCATCTGCATAGGATACTTTTTCACCTGCGGCTTCTGCTCGTCTAATCCTTTCTAAATCAAGATCAAGTGCTTGATAAGTAATTTTTTCTTCATTAAGTAATCTGGCGATGTTTTGTCCTGTTCTACCAAATCCGACGAGAATAACGTGCCCTTTTGCTCCCATTGTATTACTCGCCAATCGTGTTAATGCTAAGGATTGCAACATCCATTCATTTGCCGAGAATTTCATTACAATTTTATCGGCTTGGGTAATGATGAAAGGAGCTGATAACATGGATAAAACCATAGATGCCAGAAAAACTTGGGTTAACCATGGTTCTAACATATTAAGAGAGCCAAGTTGATTTAAAAGAACGAAACCAAATTCACCAACATGAGCAAGGGCTAAAGCAGTTCTAATACTAATACCTTTTGATGCTCCAAATATTTTAGTTATCCAAACGATTAAAACGAATTTAATAATGAAGAATAAAGCAATAAGTAAAATAATTGCCCACCAATAAGTAATAACCATTCGGACGTTTAAAAGCATTCCAATTGTGATGAAATACAAACCTAAAAGAACGTCCCGAAATGATTTTATGTCGGCTTCAACCTCGTGTTTGAATCGTGTTTCTGAAATTAACATGCCTGCCATAAAGGCACCTAATTCCATTGAAAGACCAAAAAACTCTGTAATCCATGCTGCACCTAGTGTAATGAGCAACAGGTTTAACATAAAAAGTTCTTGAGATTTTCTGCGTGCAACTAGGCTAAGCCATTTGTTCATTATTTTCTGTCCAAAAAACAGAATCATAGCCATGACTAAAATAGCTTTACCTAAGGCTAATGCAATAATTAGCCATATGTTTCCGGCATTATTTGCTAAAGTCGGTACTAAAATTAATAAAACGACGACAGCTAAATCTTGAAAAAGCAAGACACCTATTGTTCGACGGCCATGTTCACTTTCAAGTTCTAGCTTTTCTGCAAGCATTTTAGAAACAATAGCAGTAGATGACATAGAAATAGCACCACCTAAAGCTAACGAAGCTTGCCAACTAATGTTTAATGAAGAAAAGAGATAAGTACAACCAAGGCAAATAGCAATAGTAACAGCAATTGTTCCTAAAACCTGTGTTAGTCCTAGTCCAAATACTAATCGCCTCATGGCATATAATTGAGGAAGCGAAAACTCCAGTCCGACAGAGAACATTAAAAAGACAACACCATATTCTGCCAAGCCATGCAATGCTTCTACATCACTAACTAGTTTGGTTGAGTGAGGACCAATAATGATACCAACAGTTAGGTAACCTAAAATAGGTGGTAGTTGAAAATATCGAAATGCCACAACACCTAGAACAGCGGCTCCAAGCATTGAAATGACAAATGAAAGAGATGATTCCATATGGCAAAAATATCAGAAAAAAATTTTTTCTGTGTTGTTTTTATGATTTTTTATATAATCAGCTTGAATATAAGATAACACTACAGTATACCTAGAAAAGTCATCTTGTATGTTTTTTAATTTATAAGATATTTTATTTATT
>JAZUNA010000007.1:0-10853 GCA_045603905.1 Oxalobacter sp.
TGTCAATATTTCTACGCAACTCCAAAGCATGATGGAGCAAGTCAGTGATGTTGATTCTTTTGATGTAAAAAAAGTAGAAGAAATTAAAGCTGCAATTGCCAGTGGTCAATTCCAAATCAACCCTGAAAAAGTAGCAGATGGGTTAATTCGTTCTGTGAGTGAACTGATTCAAAAACCAGGTAGATAAACATGAGCGAAACCGTAACAGCAATGGCTACCTATCTTAATCAGGAAGTTGAAGCAGCAAAAGAACTGCTTCTCGTTCTTGAGGAAGAACAAAGCTATTTGCTGACAACCGACATAGAAAAACTAGAACCGTTGGTTGCAAAAAAGGCAGAGTTGGTCGCACAACTCTCCCAATATACTCGCGATCGCAATGAATTACTTAAAAAAGCCGGACATGAAGCTACCCTTTCAGGAATGAATGCCTGGTTGGAGAATGCTCAAAATAAAAATGTAGATACAACTGAACATAAAAACAACTGGGATATACTGGTTTCATTATCGCAATCAGCAAAAGAGCAGAACCGATTAAACGGTTTGTTAATCTCTTCAAATATGGCTAGAAATCAACAAGCGCTTGCAATTCTTCATGGCAATAACAAACAAAATACAGGATTATATGGACCGGATGGTCATCATAGCCGTATTCCTGCTACCCCTGTTAGAAGTGTCGTTACTGGATAAATACATATAAGAATTTTCCCTTTTCAGAGATGTAATTGAAAATGGCTACCAAATGGTAGCCATATTTTTCTGTTTAATCCTAACGTATATCATCGACTGTCTGCATTATTCTTTATAAAACACCACATCCTTGGAAAACCATTAACAATAAAAAACGAAAAATTGACATTTGATATCTAAATTTTTTACATATAAGTGTAATATTTTTTACATCTGTAAAAAAGGATATGTTATGCCAGCTCAAATAAAAAAAATTTCACAACTCACTTGGATCGCTCATCATCTCGGTAATGAGAAAAAAACAGGATTAATTTCTGATATAGCAAAAAATTTTGCTATATCCAGACCTTCAGCATCAAAATTAATCAAGGAATTCATCCAAGAAAATTGGATCGAAGTATCAGGTAGTTCAAGTAGGCCTTATTATGCACTAGGAAAAAACAGAATTATCTGGAAGACCTATAAACGAGAAAATGTTGATGAGAATTTAATTTGGGCCAAAGACTTTATAAATTTTTTTGAGTTACCTAACAATATACGTAATATTGCACATCATGGATTTACTGAAATCGCAAACAATGCGCATGATCATTCTGGAGGACAAAACGTCAGTATACTCATGTCTTTAAAGGACGATATTCTTTCTATCCTTATTGCTGATGATGGAATAGGTATTTTTAAAAAAATACAAAATGCATTAGACCTACCTGATCCTAGACTTTCTCTTCTTGAACTTTCAAAAGGTAAATTAACCACAGACTCTTTAAATCACTCAGGAGAAGGAATTTTTTTTACATCAAAAATGTTTGATATGTTTGAGATAGAAGCAAATGAATTACACTTTACTCACGATATCAATTTAGAAAGAGATATTTTCTTTGAAGTCTCTGACTTTTCATTTGACCCAGGTACTGCTGTCGCCATGTCAATTTCTATACACAGCTCAAGAACAACTCAAAGCATTTTCGAAAAATTTACAACACCAGGTGACTTTTCATTTAGCAAAACTATCGTACCAGTTAAATTGGCAAGTATTGGAGGAGAAAACCTCATTTCACGATCACAGGCAAAACGACTCGTAGCCAGATTCGAAAGATTTAAAACTGTTATTTTAGACTTCGCTCAAATCGAGGAAATTGGTCAAGCCTTTTCAGATGAAGTATTTAGAGTATTTAAGAATTCACATCCTGATGTTGAACTGGTCTCTATTAATACATCAGACAATGTTAACAAAATGATTAATCGAATAGTTTCTTTTTCCGCCAAATAATTCTATTTTTATACTTTCATGCACAAATAATACAATTTTGTATAAAGACTGATACAAGAATATCAGGAATAACAAACGGTAATTCCGTTTCCAAGGCTTTGACCAAACCCTATTTGGTCATTCCAACGTCTTTGATCGTTTTCGTCAATTCTTTTGCTCTGGTAATTGCATTTAATGCCTCGCAAACAGTTCGACCATCACCATCATCAATTTTTATACATTCACTAAGATATCCTGCCCACTCTTCCTCTGTTTCAAGAAAATCTACAGGATCATAGGCATAAGTTTTAACTTTATTCATATGTCACACTTCCAATCATCAGGTATCTTCTTGGCAACTTTTATTTCATTTTGCTATGCGCTCTTGCTACCACCGATAAGGATAAAAACGATTTCGTTTCCCCTTTTCAGAGATGTAATTGAAAATGGCTACCAAATGGTAGCCATATTTTTATCTTTTGCAGAAAAACGAGAAATTAAATAAACCTATAAATCCGTATTTTCCAAGTGGTAATTACTTATATATTGAATCGCTTCTTTATTACCAAGGTCTGCTGCCTTTTTATACCAAACTAAAGACGCATCTTTATTTAAAGGAACGCCCTCACCCATAAAATAACAATATCCCATCATTAATTGGGCTTGAACATGTTGCTGGTTTGCTGCCTTTTCAAACCAAAAAACCGCTTCTTCCCTATTCTTTTCGAACCCTCGAATTCCCTGATAATAATATTGCCCTATCACATATTGTGCTTCGCGATGTCCTTCGTCTGCAGCTTTCAATAACCATTTTCCGGAAATGACTTCATCAGGATCAATCCCTTTTCCTACCTGATACATATGACTCAGTAAAAATTGCGCATCGGTATCGCCTCGTTCAGCAAACCGTTTTACCACACCAAAAGCCTTGGTATATTCTCCTAATTTGTAATACGCAATACCATCAGCTAAATCATCTGCAATCGCCTCTGTCGTTAAAAAGAAAACCGACAAAAGCAAATAGAAAACATATTTCCATGTTTTCTTAAAACACCGCCCCATATCTCATCCGAATAATTAAACAAGCCATGTTTATCTTTAAAAAGAAAGTTTTACCATGATAGACAAAGCAGTTGGATTCTAGCATGTTGTTTTTATTTCAAAAAGATATGCATCCCTAAAACAAACTCACTTTTTCTATTCATCTTTTTGGTCTTCACTCTCTGAATCGTCATCTCCCGTGTAAACCGCTATTTCTTTAACCTTTTCCGGTAATGTTGTCATGATCGTCAACGATATTCTTCGGTTACGTGAACGTCCTTCCGATGTTGCATTATCCGCAATAGGATCATTGGCTCCCCTACCAATTGCAACTAACCGATTTTCAGCAATACCTTGATCAACAAACAAACGGACAACGCTACTTGCTCTGGCTGATGACAATTCCCAGTTTGAAGGATACTGTACAGAACTGATAGGTAAATTATCTGTAAATCCTTCCACTTGAATATGATTGGGTTCGTTTTTTAAAAGCTGAGCAACTTCTTTTAATACTTCTTTTGATTTCTGTGATAAAGATGCTTCAGCTGATGCAAATAAAATACTGGCACTGATCTCTACATTAACGCCGTAAGCGTTTTGAACCACTTTTACTTTACCCTCTTTGATAAACGGAGCAAAAATATCAACCAGATCACGACCGATATTGGTCATTTTTTCACGCTCTTTTCTGATTTCTATATTATTGAGCGCTTTTTTACGATTGGACAGATTAAGAGTAGATTTCGGGGACTTAATCGGAGGATTTTCATTAACAACAAAGGTAGGTAATCCTTTTAAACCAAAAGCAGATCCAATGGAACGTGTCAATTCCCGGTATTTGCTTTCATTAACAGATGAAATAGCGTACATGACAACAAAAAAAGCAAAAAGTAGCGTAATAAAATCCGCATAAGAAACCAACCATCTCGATTGATTATCCGGTTCCTCTTCTCGTTTCTTTCTTGCCATTAAATTGCTCTCTTTTTACTCTATCTGAGCAAAGAAAAATTTCCGTATCTATCTTTTCTTAAAAATCGACATTCTTTCCATAATCATGCGCGGATGCTCTCCCAGCAACATACTATGAAAAGCTTCTAACAACATTTCGCGTTTCGCTACTTCTTTTGCCAAATGCGCTTTCAAGCGATTACCAATTGGTATAAAAACCAAGTTTGCCAGTCCTACACCATAAATCGTTGCAACGAACGCAATAGCAATACCACTACCCAATTTTGCAGGATCTGATAGGTTTTCCATCACTTGAATCAAGCCCAGCACTGCACCTAAAATTCCGATAGTCGGTGCATAACCACCTGCCGCTTCCCAAATACGAACAGATAGTTTTTCCTTTTCTTCATAAACCTCAATTTCAGTTTCCAAAAGACTTCTTAATTTTTCGGGTTCAATGCCATCAACAACATGACGAAGCCCTGTTCGAATGAAAGGATCATTTACCTGATCAATCTGTTTTTCTAAAGCCAATGCCCCATCTCTCCAGGAAATAGCGCTCCACCTTCCTATCTCTGCCTGAATTTGAGTATAGTCATCTTGTGCAGGGAAAAAAACGATTTTTAATAATTTGACCCCTCTCCAGAAAACAGAAAAACCTGACTGCAAAATGACGGCACCTAAAGTACCAATAAAAACAATGACAAATGCAGCCGGCTGCAAAAGGGAGTTAATGCGTCCCCCTTCTATTACTTGGCCAAGTACAACACCACCTATTCCAAGGATAATACCAACTATGCTACCCCAGTCCACATGAGCTCCTTTAACCTGACGCGCATACGTGCAATCGCTTGGCTATGCAATTGGCTAACACGGGATTCTGTTACTCCCATAATTGCGCCTATTTCCTTGAGATTCAATTCTTGTTCGTAATACAAACCCATCAGCAATTTTTCACGTTCGGGTAATGTATTTATCGATTCAATAACAGCTTGTCTAAAGCCATTATCCATCAGCATTTGTAATGGATCCTCAGCCATTTCAGTTGAATGACGATCTAAAAAATGCTCGCTAGATTCTGGATCAAAAAAATCTTCGTAATAAATTAATTGATGACCGGCTCCATCAGATAACATCTCCTGATAAGCCGTAATAGATACATTCAATTGTTTGGCTACTTCTGATTCAGTTGGAGAACGTCCGAGACGTTGTTGCAAAATATGAATAGCATCCTCAATTTTTCGCATGTTTTGACGCATACCACGCGGCATCCAGTCGTTACTACGAAGTTCATCTAGCATGGCACCCCGTATGCGTTGCATTGCATAGGTTTCAAATTGAGCACCATGTACTTCTTCGTATCGGCTAGCTGCATCTAAAAGACCAATCATACCAGCCTGAATCAAATCATCCACCTCCACACTGGGTGGAAGTTTTGCTCTCATCATATGCGCCAGTTTTTTTACCAAAGGCGTATGTTTAATAAGAAGCTCGTTTTTATTCGATTTGCCCTGTATGTTGTACATGCGTCATGCACCAACCATTTCAAACATATTTTGTGAAGCACCCATATCAGAAAAAGTGTTCGCAATTTTTCTGAATGCAAATGATGATAATGCCATCGGAAATGCATCAACTACCGAACGACCTAAACTAGCCGCTTTATCCATGTGCTCATCTTTAGGCACATACCCCATAAAATACAGTTGAACACCTAAATATTGTGAGGCAGTTTGTGCCATATTTTGAAAGACAGTCTGCGAACGACTTTCCCCATTTCCTGATACTAGCACACCAAATGAAATACGTCCAAAATGACTTGTCATGCGTTTAATCAAAACATACGCACTTTTGATCGATTTTTCTGTATCTTCAACTAATAAAATTTGAGAACTACTTTCCATTGCACTTAATGGAAAATTATTTCTTTGACCCAATCTCGAATCAATCAAAACAACATCCGCTTCTTCTGCTGCTGACTCAAAAGAAGCATCTAACCAACTTAAAAAAGAAGCATTTTTAATTTCACCGGCATGATTTGCCATACAAACCAAATCAAAACCTTGGGGAACGTGATAATACACATCTTCAATCGTACGTTCATTGCGAACAACATCGGCTAAAGTCGCACAAGCATATTCCTTAGGATGATAATGGCTAACACCATCACGTGAACAAGTTGCATCTAGCAACATAACCGAACTGCCTGAGCGAGATAAAGACGCAGCTAAATTAAAAAGAACCTGATTCTTTTGTTCTGATGGCAGCGTTGAAGAGAAAGTGTAAATACGCTGCTGGTGTCCTCCCAACAAGCGTCTTAAACCTTCCGCCTGATCAACACGAAAATTATCCACGAACTGCTCCCTGTGCATGTTCTCTTCTCATGTTCTGCACAGATTTCGCTACCACCATCGGTAATTCACTATTATCAAATGAATAAGCTTTTGTTTTACGCTTCAAACTAAATGCCTGTTTGATCAATTCCTGTGAATCTGCCACAACCAAATCTTCAGGAACACGTTGCCCATTAGCAACATAATAAAGCATCAATTTTTGACGAATAACCACATCTAACACATTTCCAATTGTCGCTGCTTCATCAACCTTCGTCATGATGCAGCCAGCCAGACCATTTCCTTTGTAAGCGCTTGCTACTTCGTTTAAGGTTTCTCCAGTTGATGTTGCAGAAAGACAGAGCAATCTTTTCACATCTTTTCCGGTATTTGATAACATCGCGATTTGATCTGCAACCATTCGGTCACGTTGGCTCATACCAACCGTATCAATCAGAATGGTGTGTTTATTTTTCAACTCATCCAAAGCAATTCTTAAATCTGCCTGATCTTTCACGGAATGAACCATAACACCAAGGATTTTTCCGTAAATACGCAATTGCTCAAAACCGCCAATACGATAACCATCTGTTGTAATCAAAGCGAGTTTTCCTGCACCATGTCGCATGACAAAACGAGCAGCCAACTTAGCTGTTGTTGTTGTTTTTCCAACTCCTGTCGGACCAACTAGAGCAAAAACACCACCTTTATCTAACAATTCATCTTCATTACCAACTGTGAATAAATTTTTCGCTAATGTACGTTGAACCCAAGCCATGCCGCCATTTACTTTTTCTTTTTCTGGCAAATTTTCTACCAAGTAACGAGCCATACCAGGACTAAATCCGGCACCTAACATTTCCTGCATTAAACTAGCACGTAAAGGTTCACGTTCTTGTTTTGTTCCCCAAGTAATCTCTGCCAATTGTGCTTCAAACATTTCCCGCATTGAACGCAATTCTGCCATCACGTGTTTTAAACGGGTATCGATAATCTCTGGAGAAACCGCTGCTGGTTTTGATGAGCGAACTTGATCTGATGCTTTTTTAACTGGTTTGCGAGAAACAGAAGAAGTTGTTTTAGTAGCGGACACAGGCTCATCAGGCAAGTATTCTTCTTTGACAGAACGCAGTTTTTCCACAAATTTCTGTGATTTGATAGAAGCAACAGAAGACTTTCTGTCTGGTGCTAACGAAGCAGGACGAATTTTTTCTGGCATAGGTGCTGCCAATGCTTCTTTTTCAAAAACAGGAGCGGTTAATGAAGACATGTACTCACTGGCAACTGCCAAAATTTCAACGCCTCCATTGACGCTTCTGTTAGACAAAATAACAGCATCGTCTCCAAGCGTTTCTTTTACAAGACGCATTACTTCTCGTGATGTGCTTGCGGTAAATTTTTTGACGTTCATGCCTGTCCTCCTACAACGGTAGTCACTTTAATTGTTTTTGAATCTGGTAATTCCATATTGGAAAGCACTCTCAAGTGCGGTACTGCACGACGCAAGAATCGAGCCAACAATGGTCTTAATGGAGCAGGCACCAAGAGTACCGGCGGATATCCCATTTGCTCTTGCTGATGAGCTGCTTGTTGAGTCTGTATCAAAAGGGTGTCTGCCAGACCAGGCTCTATTGCCATATTGTCAGCACCACCGGTTTGCAACGCTTGTAGCAATAAACGCTCTAAACGTGCATCTAATGTAATAACTGGTAATTCATTGCTGTTCGGGAAGATATGCTGAACAATAGAACGTCCCAATGCAATTCGAATCTTCGCCGTCAATATCACAGGATCTTTTGTCTGATCTGCATTTTCAGCAATGGTTTCAATAATGGTACGCATATCTCTGATATGCACACCCTCTGACAAAAGACTCTGTAAAATCTTCTGTAATACCGGTAAAGAAACCATATCCGGTACCAAATGTTCGACCAGTTTTGGTGTTTCTTTCTGCAGATGATCCAGTAACGCTTGAACTTCTTGACGACCCAAGAGTTCAGAAGCATATGTTGTAATCAAATGATTCAAATGGGTTGCAACAACAGTACCCGCATCGACTACGGTATATCCCATTGATTGTGCTTGATCGCGTTGACCTGCACCAATCCATGTTGCTGGTAAACCAAATGCAGGATCGGTTGTTTCCATGCCTTGTAATGAACCGGTAACCATGCCTGGATTAATTGCCAAATACTGTCCCAAAAACACTTCGCCTTGACCGATTTCAACTCCTTTTAACAAAATGCGATAGGCTGATGGTCGCATCTCCAGATTGTCACGAATATGAACAGATGGCGCAAGAAAACCAATTTCCTGAGCAAATTTCTTTCTGATTCCTTTAATTCGTTTAAGTAATTCTCCACCTTGTGCCTGGTCAACAAGCGGAATCAAACGATAGCCTACTTCCAAACCTAAAGTATCTACCGGCACAATATCTTGCCATGTAGCTTCTTCAACTTCCGGTATAGAAACCGATGGAGGCGCTTCTACAGCAACAGCACCTGATTTGCCCAATGTGGCTGTTTTCTCTTTTTGAATACGTTTGGATAAAAGATAAGCAGCTCCAGCCAAAGTAGCTGCCAATAAAATGAATGCCACATGTGGCATACCTGGAATCAATCCCATTCCACCAACAATCGCTGCTGAAATATACATGACTTGGGGTTTTTCAAATAATTGAATAATCATTTGACTACCCACATCCTCATCACTAGCAACGCGAGAAACAACAATACCTGCAGCAATGGAAATCACCAGAGATGGAATTTGTGCTACCAAACCATCACCAATTGCCAATAACATGTAATTGCTAACAGCAGTAGAAAACTGCATGTCATGCTGGACCGTACCAACATATAAGCCGCCTAAAATATTAACGACTGTCACAATAATGCCAGCAATGGCATCACCACGAACGTATTTACTCGCACCGTCCATGGCTCCATAAAACTCAGCTTCTTGCCCAACCTGTTTACGACGCTCTCTTGCTTCCTGTTCCCCAATCAATCCTGCATTTAAATCCGCATCAATTGCCATTTGTTTACCAGGCATTGCATCCAATGCAAAACGAGCCCCAACTTCTGCAATCCTGCCGGCACCTTTTGTGACAACAACAAAGTTAATAATCGTCAAAATCACAAATACAACCACACCGACCGTGTAGTTACCGCCAATCAAAAAGTGTCCAAATGCTTCAATAACCTTACCTGCCGCATCAGGACCATTATGTCCTTCAGTTAATACGACACGAGTTGATGCCACATTTAAGGAAAGACGCAACATCGTGCTCATCAACAAAATGGCTGGGAAAGCCATAAAATCCAATGGTTTTACGGTATATAAGCTAGTCAATAGTACGATGATGGAAAGCGCAATATTAAAACTGAAAAACATGTCCAGCAAAAATGCAGGCAATGGCAAGATCATCATTGCCAACATCATAATAATCAGAATAGGAGCAGCTAAAGCTCTTGAATTCTGTCCTGTCATCCATGATGGCAACGCAAGTGACCTCATGCCGCAGCTCCTTGTTCAGCTATAACTTTTTGATTATGTGGATCCATATGAGAAGGTACTGGAATTTCTTTTGGCATAACCGGGCGTCTACCGCCAAATCGATTAAATGTCCGAAGTTGATACACGTATGCCAAAACCTCTGCAACTGCGTTATATAGCGCCTCTGGAATTTGATCACCTAAATTGGTATGACTATAAAGTGCACGAGCCAAAGGAGGTGCTTCCAGCATGGGAATATTATGCTGACCTGCTACTTCACGAATATTAGCTGCAATAATGCCCATTCCTTTTGCCAGCACAATTGGTGCCCCCATTGAATCCTCTTTATACTGCAACGCGACAGCGTATCTTGTCGGGTTTGTCACAACAACATCTGCTTTAGGCACCTCTGCCATCATTCTTCTTCTAGCAATCTCGCGTTGTTGTTGACGAATCTTGCCTTTAATTTCTGGATTACCTTCCGAATCCTTATGTTCTTGACGAACTTCTTCTTTGGTCATTTTCAGTTTATTAGCGTAATGCCACATTTGATATGGCGCATCAATGGCAGCAATAATAACCAAGCCCCCTACGGTTGCTATGAAGGTAATTAAAATAATATGCCCCATATGCTCAATACCACCTTTAGTCGATTGCATACCAAGCGACATAATGGCATCAAGCTGCGTTCCAACAACTAACCAGGCTACAACACCAACCAAAAGCGTTTTTCCTACCGCTTTTAAAAGCTCAACCAAAGCTCGGGTAGAAAGCATGTTCTTAATACCACTGAGTGGATTCATTTTTCCAAAGTTTGGTTGCAATGCTTTTGTACTGAATAACCAACCTCCAATTAATAAAGGAGAAGCTAACGCAATAATCAACAACATTAAAGCAATAGGCGAAAAAGCGAGAATCACTTCAAAAATACGAGCGACATTGCGCTCTAAAAGCAAGGTCATATCAAATACTTCTTCTCGAGATAATGTCAGTGCACCACCAATCATCATGCGAATCTCTTTAATGAGATTACCTCCCATCATCAAAAACGCTAATCCCCCACCGAGCAATATCGTACATGTTGCCAGAAGTCGGATCGT
>JAZUNA010000008.1:0-3991 GCA_045603905.1 Oxalobacter sp.
GATTTATTCGTCACTTCGTAATAGACCACTTCCAAGAGGATTAGTCGTTTTTGGGGAGGTTGGGTTAGCAGGAGAAATCCGTCCTGCACCACGTGGTCAGGATCGCCTGCGTGAAGCGGTAAAACTGGGGTTTTCTACCGCCATTATTCCTAAAGCCAATATGCCAAAACAAAAAATGGAAGGCATGACAATTATTGCAGTTGAAAGAATCGATGAAGCTTTAAATCGTTTAAGAGACGTTGACTCCTAATTGAAATACCCTGTTTTTTGTCCAATTCAGTAATTTGGCCATATTTTATTCAGGAATTTGGCGTTTTTCTTAATGATGCCTAGTTCATTTTTACAATGAAATCATTTTGATTAGATAATGCATTGATAACATCTTTCTTGATGCTAAAATAAAATTATGATCCGATTTCTGGTGTTGGTGTATTTGTAGATGTTTGTTTTTAAAAGACTTTTCTATAACAGGAGGTCTATGAATCAGACAGAAAGAATTTATCTGATAGATGATTTGCTTACCCGGTATAAAGTTGTATCCATAGCGACTTTTTTAGAAAAATTGGAAGTTTCTCGATCGACATTGAAGCGAGATTTAGCATATATCCGGGATCGTTTAAATGCACCTCTTGTTTGGGATAGAGATTTACAGGGCTATCGATATGAAAATAGAGAGGGAGAAAAATCTTTTGAATTGCCTGGTTTATGGTTTAATGCAGCAGAAATTCATGCACTGCTGACAATGCAACAATTACTTAACAATCTTGCACCAAGTTTGTTAACTCCTCATATCAAGCCACTTATGATGCGTTTAAGGGATTTGTTGGATGAACGTATTCCTGTTGATGCATTAAGTCGAATTCATATTCATTTACCACAAGCGAGACCTTATGAATCTGAGCATTTCAAGACAGTAGCAACAGCTGTTTTGCAAAGGAAACGATTACAAATATCGCATTACAGCAGATTTGATAATAAATACACAGAAAGAGAAATTTCTCCTCAGCGTTTGAACTATTACCGGGAAAACTGGTATGTAGATGCCTTTTGTCATTTACGAAATGAAATTCGTAGTTTTAGTTTAGATGCGATAGAGAAAGTTAACATACTAGATACCAATGCAAAGGAAATTGCTTTTGATCTTCTTTCAAAAGAATTGGACGCTGGTTACGGTATTTTTAAAGGTAAGCAAATTCAATGGGCAGAGCTCATTTTTACACCAAAACGCGCTCAATGGATAAGTAAAGAAACATGGCATCCAGAGCAAAAGGGTAAGTGGGATGAAAATGGCAGTTATTACTTATCTGTTCCCTATAGTGATCCTAGAGAAATCAGTTCTGATATTTTGCGACATATTCCCGAAGTAAAAGTAAAAGGACCTGATTCTTTGAAAAATATTATTCAAAAACTTTTACTTGAAAGCTTAAAAAATTTTTAGCAAAGCTCATGTTGTGAGCTTATTACTTAGTAAGCTCAAAATATTTTATAAAAACTTTATTGTTTGTTTATCAAAATTGTTGATTTTAAAGAGATTAATTTTAAAAAGGAATAGATAAGGAATTGTTTTTACAAAATTAAAAAGCCGCATATAGCGGCTTCTTCATCTGGTGCATTTTTCAGCTTGTTAGCGTCCAAAGCTCAAGTCTTAATCAGATAATAATACTAGTTTATGCAAATAAGAAAAAAAGGTCAAGCATGCTTAAAGAAAAAATGATAAAACCCTTGTTTCACAAAATGAATTATAGGTTAGGGCTTGATTTAGGAAGCACCTCTATAGGATGGTGCATGCTTCGTCTAGATCAAGATAGAAAACCTTGCGCTGTTATTAAAGCAGGAGTTCGAGTTTTTTCAAGTGGACGAGAAGCAAAACCTGGTCAGTCTGGTCAGTCTTTAGCAGTTACAAGGCGTGAGGCACGTTCTATGCGAAGACGAAGGGATCGTCTTTTAAGACGTAAAGCACGATTAATGCAGATGTTAATTCAGTATGGTTTTTTTCCTGAAGATGAATCTGAAAGAAAGTTGCTTGAGAAACTTGATCCTTACATGTTACGAGCAAAAGGGTTAGATGAAGCTTTAACGCCGTCAGAATTTGGACGGGCGCTTTTTCATCTTAATCAGCGTAGAGGATTTAAAAGTAATCGGAAAACTGATGGAAAAGATAATGAGAGTGGGGCATTAAAACAGGCTATTAAAAATGTTCGAGAAATTCTGGTTCAGGAAAATTGTAGAACTGTTGGTGAATGGCTACATAAGCGCAAGTTAAATGGTCAGACTGTTCGGGCGCGTTATAGAGAAAAAAGAATAGTTCGAGATAATGGAAAAACAGCGATTGATAAAAGCTATGATCTCTATATTGATAGAGCGATGGTGGAAGCTGAATTTGATATGCTTTGGGAAAAGCAATCTGTATTAAATCCTCAACAATTTACTTCAGACGCAAAAAATGATTTAAAAGGTACTTTGCTTTTCCAACGTAAGTTAAATCCAGTGAAACCAGGTCGATGTACACTTTTGCCGGATGAAGAAAGAGCGCCTTTAGCTTTACCAAGTGTTCAACGTTTTCGTATATATCAGGAAGTCAATAATTTACGCCTTCTTCAAAATAATCTCAAAGAAAATTCGCTCTCATTTCTACAACGAGATGATTTAATTAACGCTCTTGAAAGAAATAATCGGCGAACTTTTACGGCAAATAAAAAGCTACTACAGCTTTCAAGTAGTGATAAATTCAATTTAGAAGGTCCTAAGTGTACAGAATTAAAAGGAAATGTAACAAGTGTTATTTTGAGCGGAAAACATCTTTTTGGACAAAAATGGTTTGATTATAGTGAAGAAAAACAGGATGTTATTGTTACTAAACTTCTTAATGAAGAAAATGAAGCTGACTTAATTTCTTGGTTGCAAAAAGAAACTGGAATAGATGAAGAGAGGGCGGAGGTTATTGCGAATACGCGTTTGCCAGATGGATATGGAAGCTTAAGTCTTGCGGCTATTAAGAAGATATTGCCAGAATTAAAGAAAGATATTTGCACTTACGATAAAGCTGTCCTAGCGGCAGGATTTGAACATCACAGTAACATTAGTTATTCTGCAACAGGAGAAATATTGCCAGAACTACCTTATTATGGAATACCTTTACAACGTCATGTCGGTTTCGGTAGTGGCATTGTTACGGATCCTGATGAAAAGCGTTATGGAAGAATAGCGAATCCAACAGTTCATATTGGTCTAAATCAGATTCGTATTCTCGTTAATACATTAATTAGACGGTATGGGCATCCTTCCGAAATTGTTATCGAGGTTGCTCGAGAACTTAAGCAAAGCAAACAGAAACGCGATGAATTAAATAAAGCGCAAGCAGAGCGTCAAAGAAAGAATACAGAAAGAAGAAAACTAATTTCTGAAATTATCGGAACTATTCCGGAAAATGTAAAAACCATTGATCTTCAAAAATGGCAGTTATGGGAAGAATTAAACCCGGCTGATGCTGCAGATCGCCGTTGTCCTTATACGGGAGAACAAATTAGTGCAGCACGTCTTTTTAGTCCTGAAGTAGAAATCGAACATATTTTGCCTTTATCTAGGACGCTAGATGACAGCATGAATAACAAGACGGTTTCTTTAAGAAGGGCAAATCGGATCAAAGGGAATTTAACACCGTGGGAAGCATTTGGGGAACAGTATCAAGATGGATTTAATTATGAAAATATTTTGTTTCGTGCAGAATTAATGCCAAAAGAAAAACGCTATCGTTTTGGAGAAGAAGGCTATCAAACTTGGTTAAAGGAAAATAAAGATTTTCTTGCTCGAGAATTGATTGATACACAATACTTAAGTCGAATAGCACGAGAATATTTAACTCTTGTCTGTCCTACATTTACATGGGTTATTACAGGAAGAATGACTGCTATTTTAAGAAGGCATTTTGGTTTAAATAATATTTTAGGACAAACAGGAGAAAAAATTCGTACGGATCATCGGCATCATGCTG
>JAZUNA010000009.1:0-4399 GCA_045603905.1 Oxalobacter sp.
TTTGAAAGTAGTTGAAAAACCAACTGGTAATTTGATGGTGGGTGCAGGCTTTTCTCAAAGTGACAAGCTGATGCTGACAGCCTCTATTGAACAAGAAAATTTTGCCGGTACCGGTAATACCGTTGGTTTGGAAGTCAATACCAGTAAACGATATAAAACGCTTGCGGTTTCACAATTGACGCCGTACTTCACCGAAGATGGTGTCAGCCGTCGTTATGAATTGTTTTATCGGACTTTGCGTCCACCTTTGATTAATGAAACGGATTGGAAAGTAGAAACGGTTGGTGCGAACGTTCGTTTTGGTATTCCTTTTACTGAAATCGATAGAATTTACTTGGGTGCCGGTATTGAGCATAACAAAATCGAAGTGGATTATGATAGTTCCGAACAATATAAAGAATTCGTTCGGGATAATGGTGGTACCGTGCCAGGTAGTGCAACCGCTTATGGCATACCTTTAACTGCGGGGTGGAGTCGAGATAGTCGCGATAGTACCTTGGTTCCAACAAAAGGTAGAATGCAAAGAGCAAATGTAGAAGTTTCTTTATTAGGGGATATGAAATACTATAGAGCAACCTATCAACATCAATACTATTGGCCTTTAGGTGGAGGCAGTGCTTTTGCTTTGAATGGACAATTGGATTACGGTGAGGGTTTAGGTGGTAATAAATATCCTGTCTTTAAAAACTTCTATGCCGGTGGTATCGGTACGGTCAGAGGTTATGAGAGTTCATCTTTAGGACCTATGGCGTACGATTATTATGGTGATCGTGAGTATCTTGGTGGTTCAAAACGTGTTATCGGAAATGCAGAATTACAATTCCCATTTGCAGGGCAGGGATATGATAGAACGATGCGATGGTTCCTGTTTACGGATGCCGGTAATGTTTTTACAGAAGACCAAAGTATAAAATTGGATGATTTAAAATATTCAGTCGGTTTTGGTATTACTTGGATTTCTCCATTAGGACCGTTAAAATTAAGTTTGGGTTATCCATTGAACAAGGAAGATGGAGATCAAGTGGAGAACTTCCAATTTACTTTAGGAACTGGTTTTTAAGACACTTGTCGCATAATATAAACGTTGTTGTTTGATTTTTAGATTGGAGATAATCGTGAAATTGCTTTCAAAATCATTTTTTGACATCAAAAAATTAGGCGTATTAATTTTATGTCTTGGTGCTTTTGCTGCTTCACATGCACAGGAATTAAAAATCGGCTTTGTTAATAGTGAGCGCATTATGCGTGATTCTGCACCAGCGAAATCAGCAACAGCAAAATTAGAAGCTGAGTTTTCCAAACGTGAAAAAGAATTGCGTAATATGCAAACTCGCCTAAAAACCATGAGCGAGAAACTGGAAAAAGATATGCCAGTTTTAGCAGAATCAGATCGCGTAAAACGCCAACGTGAACTTGCCGATTATGGACAGGAATTCCAAAGCAAAAATCGTCGTTATCGTGAAGACTTGATGCAACGTCGTAATGAAGAGTTTTCTGTTGTGTTGCAACGCATCAATAAGGCAATCAATAACATTGCACAATCAGAAAAGTATGACTTGATTGTTCAGGATGCAGTTTACTTTAGTCCTAAAATCGATATTACAGATAAAGTGTTAAGAGCACTTGGTAAATAATTAATTTTTTCGGTCAAAATAGCAGAATGGATATTCAGCTCAAAACGCTGGTTGACCGATTTGGAGGAGAGTTAAAAGGCAATCCAGATACGCGAGTGTCTGGATTTGCACCTCTGGATTTAGCGCAACCATCTCATATTACATTTCTTACCAACCCTCGTTTGCGTAAACAAGCAAATACGTCTCAGGCTGCTGCATTAATATTGACTCCGGCAGATAGTGAAAGAGTCACAGATTATGCAGGTGCCCGGATATTAACAGCAAATCCTTATGCCTATTTTGCTTACGCAGCTCAATTTTTTCAGAGTTTGCAAGCGGAACCGCATGTGCCAGGCATTCATGAAAGTGCTTGTGTTGATCCTTCTGCAAAAATAGCTAAGACAGCAAAAATTGGTCCCTTTGTAACCATCGAAGCGAATGTAGAAATAGGTGACTATTGCGTTATAGACGCAGGAAGCTTTATTGGTAAAGGAGCTAAAGTCGGTGCTTATACCCGTTTTGCACCGCGAGTGGTTTTCCATACACTGTGTGTGATTGGAGAGCGCTGTGAGGTTCGCTCAGGGGCTGTGATTGGCTCTGAAGGATTTGGTTTTGCCAATGACAAGGGTGTTTGGGTCAAAATTCCTCAAACAGGTCGTGTCGTTATTGGTAATGATGTTCAAATTGGTGCAAATACAACTATTGATCGTGGGGCATTATCTGACACCATTATTGAAGATGGGGTCAAACTCGATAATCAGATCCAGATTGGACATAATTGCCATGTTGGTGCTCACTCCGCAATGGCAGGATGTGTCGGTGTTGCGGGTAGTGCTATTTTTGGTAAAAGGGTTACCATTGGTGGTGCTGCCATGATTGGTGGACACCTTAAAATCGCAGATGGAACGCATGTCTCTGCTTCCAGTGTTGTACAAAGTTCCATTGATAAACCAGGGGCATATACAGGATTTTATCCGTTAGAAAAACATACAGATTGGGAAAGAACTGCTGTTGTATTGCGTAATTTAACTTCAATGCGACAAAGAGTTCGAGAATTAGAAAAAACCGTTAAATCACTAGTAGAAAATAAAGAGTAAGTATATGGAGTTGAAAGATAAAAAAGTTTTAACCGTTAACGATATCAAAAAAATATTGCCGCATCGCTATCCTATGCTGCTAGTGGATAAGGTATTAGATTGGGAAGCAGGAAAAAGTATTAAAGCGATTAAAAACGTTTCTGCAAACGAAGAGTTTTTTAATGGACACTTTCCTCACAATCCAGTTATGCCAGGCGTATTAAACATTGAAGCATTGGCGCAAACAGCGGCTATTTTTGCTTTTATGTCAGCAGGAGCAAAATTAGCAGATGATGCGATTGTTTATTTTGCTACTATTGATAATGCCCGTTTTAAACGTCCTGTCGAACCAGGCGATCAGTTGGTTATGGAAGCACAATTAATTCGCAACATGAGAGGTATGTGGAAATTCAAAACAGTCGGTTCTGTTGATGGTCAGGTTGCGGTTGAAGCAGAAGTTATGTGTGCTATTCGTGGTTCCACGGAGAAACAATGAGTCAAAACATCCATAGTACAGCGATTATCGATTCAAAAGCAGAAATCGATAGTACCGCTATAATAGGTGCCTATTCTGTCATTGGTCCTCATGTCAAAATAGGGGCTGGTACACGAGTTGGTCCCCATGTTGTGATTGAAGGTCGAACAACAATCGGTAAAGATAACAATATCTTTCAGTTTGCTTCATTGGGGGCTGTTCCACAAGATAAAAAATATGCAGGTGATCCAACTGCCTTGGAAATTGGTGATCGAAATACCATACGCGAATACTGCACTTTCAATTTGGGCACAGTTCAGGATGCAGGGGTAACACGTATTGGTAATGATAATTGGATCATGGCCTATGTTCATGTTGCGCATGATTGTCAGATTGGTAGCAATACTATTTTTGCTAATGCAACTCAATTAGCTGGGCATGTACATATTGGTGATTGGGTTATTCTAGGTGGTATGACAACTATCCATCAGTTTTGTAAGGTAGGTGCTCATGCAATGACAGGTGCTGCAACACGACTGTCTCAGGATATTCCTCCTTATGTATTGGTCGCAGGATCGCCTCCTAGTCCATATGGTATTAATATAGAAGGATTGCGTCGCAGAGGATTTACACCAGAGCAAATCGCAGCTATTCGTCAGTCATACAGATTGCTTTATAAGTCAGGGTTGACGTTGGAAGAAGCAAAAGTCGCTTTGAAAGAAGAGGAAGATAAATCTGCTGAATTGGCTGAATGTATCAATCTTATGCGCTCATTTCTGGATATTGCCGATCGCGGTATTATTCGCTAATTATAAAAGTAGGTTGCTTTTAAGATGTCTGTTAGGCAACGGAGTATATTTGTCGTTTCGAAGGATATAGTACGATGAAATCGATTGCTATGGTTGCCGGTGAAGTATCTGGGGATATTTTGGGCGGACATCTTTTATCTGCTTTGCGCCCTCAAGTGCCTGACACACTGATTCATGGAATTGGTGGGAAAAATATGGCACAGCATGGATTTGTCAGTAATTGGCCTATGGAGAAACTGTCAGTAAATGGTTTCTTTGAGGTTTTTGCGCATTTTTTTGAAATCAAAGGTATCCAGGATAATTTAATAAAAAGCTTGATTGAACAAAAGCCTGGTGTTTTTGTTGGAATTGATGCACCTGAATTTAATTTAGGTCTGGAAATTCAACTAAAAAAGGCAGGTATTCCAACAGTTCATTTTGTTGGAC
>JAZUNA010000010.1:0-4878 GCA_045603905.1 Oxalobacter sp.
CGGATTTTTCATTAAATTTGTATTGTAGTATCTATCATCATCAGTCACTTCCATACCGACCCATTCTGGTTTAGAAAAAAACTGATCTTCTGAATCCAATTCAATTTCTGCTATTTGTAGTCCTTCATTTTCACCAAAAAACTCATCAACTTCCCAAATCATTCCTTCATATGGAATGCTATAACGTTTTTTTTCTATTAATGGTCTTTGGCATAAGTTTTCCAACATTTCTTCCGCATCAAGAAGAGGTATAGGATATTCCCACTCATTCCTAAATATCCCATTAGTACTACTTTTAATAGTTATAAATGCCTCTTCATTCACAATCCGAATTCGAACAACTCTAGCATGATCTGCAGATAAATAACCTTGCCTAATGATGTCTCCAGTTACTTGGTTTTTCCATCCATTTCCAACTAACAAAAACTTACGCTCAATTTCAATGCCCACTATCAATACCTTTATTTTTATTTACAAAAAGCAACTTAAATAATGAAACAAAAAACGTCTTTCCTTAATTTAAGAAAAGAGAATTAACTACTGCTATAATATTAGTTTACGTAGTCGGGGCGTAGCGCAGCCTGGTAGCGCACTTGTATGGGGTGCAAGGGGTCGGAAGTTCGAATCTTCTCGCCCCGACCAAAAAGAAAAAAGTGATAATACTTTTTAGGTATTATCACCTTTTTTTATAAAAACACGTTATTAAGACGATGAACTTGCCATGTCCTTAATTGATTCCCGTCCATGATCTTTTGATTTGGTTTTATGTTTTACAATTTGTCTATCTAACTTATCCATCAAAAGATCAACCGCTGCATATATATCCTGAGCAACACTTTCGACATGAATAGTTTTGCCACTCATATTTAACTTAATCTCTGCCCGTTGCCGCGTTTCTTTATCAGAATTATTATCAACAGCCAACAAAACGGAAATATCGATTACGTTATCGAAATTTCTTTTCATTCGATTTAACTTGTTTTCAACATGGCTTCGGATTGCTGGTGTTATTTCAAGATGATGTCCACTAATTGTGAGATTCATAAGCTTCTCCTAAATATTGTCATCAGTAATTAACTATCTATAACTTCGGTAGCGTTTTTACTTTAAAAGTTATATACGTCACTAAATTGAACAGCTGTTGATAAAGATATTATCTACTTTATTAAATTATTCCTTTGTAAGAAATCTCCATTTACTATATTAAGCGAAACGCTTTCGCCCATAACTTACCATACGTAAAATAACCTTTTCATACTACAGTTCTAGTGTATCAGCATCTGTTCTGTAATACAAAGCTCTTCTTGTCATAAAGACAATAAAATTACAATCGGAAATTTTCTCCCAAATAAACTTTCCGAACAGATTCATTCATAATAATCTCTTCCGGATGCCCTTCAGCTAATACTCTTCCCTGATTAATAATATAGGCATGATCACAAATACCAAGGGTTTCCCGCACATTATGATCAGTAATTAAAACACCAATACCTCTGTCTTTCAAAAATCTGACAATTCTTTGAATTTCAATAACAGCAATAGGATCAATCCCTGCAAAAGGTTCATCAAGCAAAATAAATTGCGGATCTGTTGCCAATGCCCGTGCTATTTCTACGCGACGTCTTTCACCCCCTGATAAAGAAGAAGCTGAATTTTCACGTAATTTTTCGATTTGAAGTTCTTTTAATAACATATCTAGCTGATCTTCTATTTGCTGCTTAGTCAAAGAACGACCATCTTTTTGTTGCAACTCCAATACAGCACGAATATTATCTTCAACATTCAATTTACGAAAAACAGAAGCTTCTTGAGGCAAATACGAAAGCCCCATTGCAGCTCTGCGATGAATAGGTAGATGTGAAATATTTACCCCATCAAGATTAATAGTACCCGCATCAGAAGGAACCAATCCGACAATCATATAAAATGACGTTGTTTTACCTGCACCATTAGGTCCAAGCAAACCAACAACTTCACCACTTTTCACTTCAAGAGAAACATCGTGAACAACTGTGCGTTTACCATATGTTTTTTGTAAACCTCTAACAACCAACTGGTTTATTTTCATCGGGACGTTCCTTTTTCTCTCGGCTCAATAACAGCCTTCACTCTTCCTGCGCCTGGAGTTGATTTCGCACCTGAAGTATTATGTACACGATAAAACTCACTTTTACTATCATAGGAAATATACTCACCTTTTATATCATCCGTAACCACTTTCCCATCTAACCTTCTTAAATTTGCACGTGTAAAAAACTTGATTATTTCTGTTTTATTATCATATTCAATTCGCTCTCCAAACCCCTCTGTCCATAAATTAGCCCCGCCATCTTGTTTTTCTCTTAAAGAAGCTAATTGACCAGGAGCTGCATAAAGTGTCGTATATTGATACCCTTCTGGATCTTGAACTAAAACAACTTTTGCTGCTTTTGCAACTCTAGTACCTTGTGTCATTACAACATTACCTGTAAATACAGTAATTTGTTTTACATCATCAGCGACCATTTGGTCAGCTTCAATTTCCGTTGGTTTATTTCTATCAGCTTTTTCTGCATTTGCTGATAAAAAGAAACAAAAAAAACATATAAAAAAAGTAAAAATATACCGCATGCGAATTTATCCTTTTTTTGCGTTTTGCTTAGCAGGATATATAGCTTTGACTCGATTCAGCAAGAAAAATTCCCTTGTTGCATTATTAGATTCCATGCCAATACCTGATATTGTTTCTGCGCCCTGATAAGAAACAATTTCTCTATCCGTACGCATAATATCTTCATCAGGTAGCACTAACAGATAATCTGTAATCATACGAAAAGATTGCGTATTTGACGTTGCAGGACGAAGAACTACTACATTTTCGTGCATATGAACTTTGCTATTTTCATCTTCAGCGTATGCCCAATCTGAATAAGTTACCTGTAAACGCTTTTTATCATCAACAGATTCCATAACTGGAAAATTAATCAAGTAAGAATCATTATCTGGATAATGTGTCATTTTTTTTCCAGTTAACTCGTAATCAGCCTCACCTGTCGTTTTTAATTTAAACAGCCTAAAATTATCCATATAGTAATCAGGATCTGTTCTTTGACTATTGAATGCGTTAGAGGCATCCTTTTTAAACACCATGTTTAGCCATATACCACCTATTGCAAGAATGGCTGCTATAACAAAAATAACAACAAGTTGAAAACGCCGCGCAGAACTTTTTCTCATTTCAGATAAGACTCCATCATCTGCCCATATTTTTCTTGTGACTGTAAAATCAAATCACATATTTCACGTACTGCGCCATTCCCTCCAAAAGAGTTTGTTACATAATCGACTCTAGAACGCACTTCTACATGTCCATTAGGAACACTTGCAGAAAAACCAACCCGAATAAGGATAGGTAAATCAATAACATCATCTCCAATATAAGCACACTCGGCAGCATCAAACCCTGTTTTACTTAACAGATCAGAAAACGCTATTAATTTATTTTGCACCCCTAATTGAATATGTTTTATGCCTAAATCTTCTGCTCGACGCATAACCATAGCGGATTTTCTTGCACTGATGATAGCAGTTTGAATTCCATATTGTTCTAAAAGTCGAATACCATGTCCATCCAACACATGAAATACTTTTAAAGTTTCCCCATCAGGACCAAAAAAAAGCTTTCCGTCTGTTAAAACCCCATCAACATCCAATATCAATAATTTAATATTAGATGCTTTTTTTAGTGCATTATTTCGCATTAAATCACCTTAGCGTGCGTCAGATCATGAATATGTATTGCTCCAATTAATTTCCCGGAGGAGTCAGCAACTAATAATTGGTTAATTCTATATTGCTCCATTGTACTAATCGCTTCAACAGCAAGTTGTTCTGGACCAATAGTTCGAGGATTACGAGACATAACCTCGGATATAGGAATATTTGAAAAATCCTGTACTTTCTCTAAAAGACGACGCAAATCTCCATCCGTGAATACACCTATAGCTCGATAATTTTCATCAACTACGGCGGTCATTGCCATCCCTTTTTTTGTAATCTCAAAAAGTGCTTCTCGAAGTAAGGTACTCTCTTTAACAACAGGGACATCATTACCACTTCTCATTACATCATTAACCAATGTTAATAATTTTCGCCCTAATGCTCCTCCTGGATGAGAACGTGCAAAATCATCTTCACGAAAACCTCTAGCATCTAAAACAGCAATTGCCAGTGCATCACCTAATGCCATGGTTGTAGTTGTACTTGCCGTAGGAGCCAAATTAAGCGGACAAGCCTCTTTTTCAACATATACACTCAAATGAACATCTGATAACTGCGCCAAACCAGAATAGTGCCTTCCTGTTAATGCAATCATTTTCGCCCCCATCCTTTTAATAATGGGGCAAATTGACATCAATTCAGCTGCTTCACCAGAATAGGAAATAGCAATAAAAACATCTTCTTTCGTTATCATCCCTAAATCCCCATGCAATGCTTCTGCCGGATGCACAAACATAGCAGGAGACCCTGTTGATGCAAATGTTGCTGCCATTTTTCGAGCAACATGCCCAGATTTCCCAATACCAGAAACAACTATCCTACCTTTACACTCCAAAAGCATAGTTGTAGCAATTCTAAAATGCTCAGCATCTTCATTTATCAAACGATTTTTTAGATCATTTAAAGCTTTTGTTTCAATATCTAGTGTTTCTGCAGCAAGATTTAACGCCTTGTCTGCGTTAAAAGTAAATGTTTTTAGGGTATTAGAAGACATACGGAAAATACTAATAAATTCTTTTGCAAAAAATTTAATATAAACAAAAGAACATTATTTTATTTAACTGATTTTCTTGTTATAAAATAAAGTCATTTCGTTTCAATAGAAAATAATAAATAAAA
>JAZUNA010000011.1:0-4222 GCA_045603905.1 Oxalobacter sp.
CCATTAAAAAAGAGACTTCCTCAATGGGTCTTCTCCAGTTTTCAGAACTAAATGCAAAAATGGTCAAATAGGGAATCTGGCGATTAACACAAGCTTCTACTATTTTTCTGACAGAATCGACTCCTTTGACATGTCCGGCAACACGCGGCAAAAAACGCTCCTTTGCCCAACGACCATTGCCATCCATAATGATGGCAATATGTCTTGGAATCAAAGATAAATCGGGAATAGGAAAAACAGCTTTTTCTGACATGTCATCAGTCGTCAATTAAACTGTCATGACTTCTTTTTCTTTTTCGCTCACTAACTTGTCAATTTGCTGTACATATTTATCGGTGAGTTTCTGTACATCATCCTGTGCACGACGCTCATCATCTTCCGAACAAGCTTTGTCTTTCACCATTTTTTTGAAAGCTTCATTCGCTTCTCTTCTGACAGCACGAACGGCAACTTTAGCATCTTCTCCTTCACCTTTGACCAATTTAACCATTTCTTTTCTACGTTCTTCGGTTAAAGGAGGTGTCGGCACACGAATAAGCTCACCTTGTGATGCAGGATTTAATCCCAAATCGGAATCTCGGATTGCTTTTTCGATTGGGTTAATCATTTTTTTATCCCAAGGCTGAACCGAAATCGTTCTTGCATCAAGAAGTGAAATATTAGCTAATTGATTAATTGGCGTAGGCGTTCCGTAATAGTCGACTTGAATATGATCAAGAATCCCGGTATGTGCACGTCCTGTTCTCACTTTAGCGAGATCTGCTTTTAATTTTTCAATGGATTTGCCCATTTTCTGGTCAGTATTCTTTTTCACATCAGCAATAGTCATACATTCCTCTTACAAAACGAATTATTCTTACAATCTTATGATATGCGATTCATTTTAAAACAAGTCAGATCACATGTGAACCAAGGTTCCTTCGTCCTCTCCTTCCAGAATTCGTTTCAACGCACCTTGTTTTAGGATAGAAAAAATCTTGATTGGTAGTTTTTGATCCCGACATAAGGCAAAAGCCGCTGCATCCATCACTTCCAAATGTTTTTCGATAGCCTCATCAAAAGTGATATGAGAATAACGTTTAGCATCAGCATCTTTCATTGGGTCAGCTGTATAGACACCATCTACTTTGGTTGCTTTCAAAACAACCTCAACACCCATTTCAGCACCACGTAAAGCTGCAGCTGTATCGGTTGTAAAAAAAGGATTTCCTGTTCCTGCAGCAAATACGACCACTTTACCTTCTTCTAAATATTTTAACGCTTTAGGACGAACATAAGGCTCAACAACCTGCTCAATTCCAATTGCTGACATGACTCTTGGAGTCAAGCCAGCTTGCTTCATTGCATCACTTAATGCCAATGAATTCATCACGGTTGCCAACATGCCCATATAATCTGCTGTTGCGCGATCCATGCCTTTGGCACCTGGTGCCACACCTCTAAAGATGTTACCACCACCGATCACGATAGCAATTTCCACACCCAATTTTTTTGCTTCGACAACATCAGCCACCATACGCTCAATCGCTGCACGGTTAATCCCATATTGATCTGTCCCCATTAATGCTTCACCGGAAAGTTTAAGGAGGATACGTTTATAAATAGGTGTGGTCATAATCTTTCTTCCTTCTCAAATATCGAATTCTTGAATCTAATCTTATGATACCGCGTTCCTTATGAAAACGGGCCTTTCGGCCCGTTTTTTTTCATTTAATTATGCTTTCGTTGCGGCAGCAACTTGGGCTGCCACCTCAGCGGCAAAATTATCTTCTTTTTTCTCCAGCCCTTCACCCACAACAAACATGGTAAATGCTTTCACTGCTGTACTGGTTTCTTTCAACATTTGTGCAACAGATTGCTTGTCGTTTTTAACAAAAGGTTGGTTTAACAAAGAAACTTCTTTCAGATATTTCTGAACAGAACCTTCAATACGTCTTGCCAAAATATCTGCGCTTTGTGGTTTTCTACCTTCAGCTGCTGCTTTAGCTGCATCTTCATTTGCTTTTTGCAATGCAACTGAACGTTCTCTTTCGATCAATTCAGCTGGAACAGCTTCAGCGGATAAAGCAACTGGTTTCATCGCAGCGATATGCATGGCAACATCACGACCGACTTGATCATCTGCACCATCATATTCCACCATAACACCAATGCGTTTATTATGAAGATAAAACGCTAATTTGGATTCGGTTTCATAACGAGCAAAGCGACGGATAGACATATTTTCTCCAATACGTCCTACCAGATCTGTTCTCACTTCTTCAACAGTTTTTTCACCTGCTGAAAGAGCAGACAATGCAGCTACATCAGCTGGATTTTGTTCTGCAACTAATTTAGCGCAAAGCTCAGCTAATTTAACAAAGTCCTCATTGGTTGTAACGAAGTCTGTTTCGCAGTTTACTTCAACCAAAGCACCTTTATTACCATCAATATAAGCTGCAATCACACCTTCAGCTGTAATTCTTGTGGACGCTTTGGAAGCTTTTGTTCCCAGTCTGACACGCAAAATTTCTTCTGCTTTTTCGATATTACCGTCAGCTTCTACCAGTGCTTTTTTGCACTCCATCATAGGTGCATCTGTTTTGGCTCTTAATTGGCCAACCATTGCAGCGGTAATTCCCGCCATAGTTACCTCCTATTCTCGGATGTTATATCCAGATAATCTTGTATGAATAGGATAACTATTTTAAAAATAGTTATCCTCTGACCTTTTACTCAGCACTGTTTTCTGCTGATTCACCTTTTGCTGTTTCTAAAATTTCTTGTAAAGAACTTGCTTTACCTTCCAAAATAGCATCAGCAACACCACGAGCATACAATTGAGTTGCTCTGGAAGAGTCATCATTACCTGGGATGACATAAGCGAGACCTTCAGGTGAATGGTTGGTATCAACAACACCAATAACAGGAATACCTAATTTTTGTGCTTCGGTAACAGCACCTTTGTGATAACCAACGTCAACAACGAAGATAGCATCAGGCAGACCATTCATGTCTTTAATACCGCCAATTGCTTTATCCAATTTAGCAACTTCGCGCATGTACATGAGGCCTTCTTTTTTACTCATTTTTTCTACAGTACCATCTTCGATAGCTGCTTCCATGTCTTTCAAACGTTTGATGGAGCTACGAATGGTTTTGTAGTTAGTCAACATACCACCTAACCAACGTTGATCAACGTATGGCATACCTGCACGTTGTGCTTCAGCAGCGATGATGTCACGTGCTTGTCTTTTTGTGCCAACCATCAAGATGGTGCCACGATTAGCAGCGAGTTGACGAACATAGTTCATCGCATCCTGATACATTGCCAAGGTTTTTTCGAGATTGATGATATGGATTTTATTGCGATGACCAAAGATATAAGGAGCCATCTTTGGATTCCAAAAACGTGTTTGGTGGCCGAAGTGAACGCCAGCCTCCAGCATTTCACGCATAGTAACGGACATAATTATCTCCAGGGTTATGTCTTGAATACAACCGAAAACTCTTTGATGAGCACCCTTGTCGATTGCACTCGAGATTTTAATTATTCAAAAAAAAATTCCAGGATCCTTCTGGAACAGGGGTATTGTACTAAAAAATTACTTTTCTACCAAAGTGTTATGGAGCAAAATTCATAAAAAATGATGAAAAATATCAAAAAGGACTTATAGAAGCTATGTTACTTTGTTTTATCTAATGAACTTTTCTTCTATTTTTCTTCCTTCTATAAAACTGTATGAACAATCTATATAAAATCGACGAATTACGTGTAATCGAGGAGAAAGCACTTGCTAAATTACCTCAAGGAACTTTAATGCAACGTGCAGGCAAAACAGCCGCTAACCTCGCTTTAGAATTATTAACTCCATATGATGAGAATACCAAGGTATTAATACTGGCTGGTCCCGGTAATAATGGAGGTGATGCTATTGAAATGGCAATTTCACTTGCCAAGAAAAAAATACAGGTTTTTGTCTTACCTGTAACTGAAAAATTCTCTTCAAATGATGCTATTTTGGCTAAAAAACGAGCTGAAAATAGTCCGATCCAATGGCTGGATCCCCTTAAAATTCAAAATGAATTACCTTCTCTTTTGGGTAAAAAATGGCATTTGATTGTCGATGGCATGTTTGGTATCGGTCTGAAAAAACCTTTATCTGACTTAGCTTATGAGTTAACCAGATTGGTTAATACCATGAATTGCCGTGTTTTAGCTTTAGATGTTCCTAGTGGTTTG
>JAZUNA010000012.1:0-1800 GCA_045603905.1 Oxalobacter sp.
CTTTTACACGCATATCTGATGCTACACTAATATCTCTAGAACCTTTTACAAGTTCGTTTCCAACTGTTATGACTTGAGCGCCTGCACGACGAAGTAAATCTATTGGTGTAATTGTTTCTATTTCTTCAAATCCATCTGCCAACATTACTGCGATTTTTTTCATAAAATACCTCGATAAAATTGTTTTACTTAAAAAATATTAATGGAATGATGATGTAAAAACAAGTCTTGAAATAAAAGATCTCCGCGTCAAGCACGAAGATGACAATAAAATCAAGCGCGAAGATGACAATAAATATGATTTTTTGGCTTAGGCTATGGAGAGGTGCGAAGCAGTCTGCGAATGCAGACCGTCCGTAGGTAAGCCACGGAACAGCCGACCAAGTGAGCGAGGAACGAGCGAACGTAGGAAAGCCCCTTATTGAGCAAAAGGCTAAAATCAATTATTCTAATTATATGAAAGAACTTGAATTAAAATATGGTTGTAACCCTAATCAAAAACCAGCTAGGGTTTATATGGAAAATGGCGATCTTCCTATTACTGTTTTGAACGGAAGACCTGGATACATTAACCTTCTTGATGCTTTGAATGGTTGGCAATTGGTAAAAGAATTGAAGGAAAATACTGGACTTCCTGCGGCTACTTCATTCAAACACGTTTCTCCTGCTGGCGCTGCTGTTGGTTTGCCTTTATCGGAAACTCTTAAACAGATTTATTTTACTGGCGATGTTGAACTTTCTCCTTTGGCTTGTGCTTACGCTAGAGCTCGCGGTGCTGATAGAATGTCTTCTTTTGGTGATTTTATTTCTCTTAGCGATGAATGTGATGAAGCAACAGCTCTTCTTATTAAAAAAGAAGTTTCTGATGGTGTAATTGCTCCTTCTTATTCAGAAAAAGCTTTGGAAATTTTAAAAGCAAAGAAAAACGGAAATTATTGTGTTATTCAAATTGATGCAAACTATGTTCCTGCTGATTTGGAAACAAAACAAGTTTTTGGTGTTACTTTTGAACAAGGTCACAATTTCATAAAAATCGATAATTCTGCTTTGGAAAATATCGTTACAAAAAACAAAAATCTTTCTGAAGATGATAAACGCAATCTTGTAATTGCTTTAATCACTCTTAAATATACTCAATCGAACAGTGTTTGTTTTGTAAAAGATGGTCAAGCAATCGGAATTGGTGCTGGACAACAATCTCGCGTTCATTGTACAAGACTTGCTGGTCAAAAAGCTGACAACTGGTGGCTTAGACAATGTCCAAAAGTTCTTAATCTTCAATTTGTGGACAATATCAAACGTGCTGACAGAGATAATGCAATTGATGTTTACATCGGTGAAGAATATATGGACGTTCTTGCTGATGGAAAATGGCAAAATATTTTCAAAGTAAAACCTAAAGTTTTCACAAAAGAAGAAAAAGCTGAATGGATTGCTCAAAATACAAATGTTGCTTTGGGTTCAGATGCTTTCTTCCCATTTGGCGATAACATTGATCGTGCAAAAAAATCAGGTGTTACTGTTATTGCACAACCAGGTGGTTCAGTAAGAGATGATTTGGTAATCAAAGCTGCTGACGACTACAATATGGTTATGTGTTTTAACGGAATAAGATTGTTCCACCACTAATATAAATTCAGAATTCGGAATTCAGAATTAAGAATTAAGAATTGGGGCGCAGGGTGCTGGCGCAGGTTACTGAACATATTTTACTGAAAATAGATTTTACCTGCGCTTCTTGTTTTGCAGGAGCAAAACAAGTTCATGCGTTGGTGAAGGGCGCGTGTTTTAGCGTAAAAA
>JAZUNA010000013.1:0-24277 GCA_045603905.1 Oxalobacter sp.
TGGGAGTCCACCAATACCAGAACCAATATTGACACCAATACGGCTAGCATTTTCTTCGGTTACTTTAATGCCACTGTCTTCAATTGCTTGAATACCAGCAGCCATACCGTAATGGATAAAAGTATCCATGTGGCGTGACTCTTTAGCAGTAATATAGTCTTCCAGACGGAAGTTTTTTACTTCACCTGCAAAGGTTGTGCTGAAAGCAGAAGCATCAAACCGAGTAATCGGTCCAATACCTGACTTGCCTGCAGTTACCGCACTCCACATATCGGCAACGTTATTTCCTACAGGCGAAATACATCCCAGGCCGGTAACAACGACCCGGCGTTGTTTTGTACGGTTCAAACTGTTCTCCTTGAATTATGTGTTAAATTATGACTGTATATTTGCAGTTGCATAATCAACGGCTTGTTGTACCGTGGTGATTTTTTCAGCTTGCTCATCAGGGATTTCAATTTCAAATTCATCCTCGAGAGCCATTACAAGCTCAACTGTATCGAGTGAATCTGCACCAAGATCATCTACAAAAGATGATTCCAGTTTGATTTCGTCTTCTGCAACACCCAGTTGCTCAGCGACAATCTTTTTCACACGTTGTTCGATATCGGACATTTGTTGGCTCCAGTAGTTATAAAATTAATCAAGAAATATACGCATTTTAGTTTATTTGCGCTTTAAATTCCCACTTTTGTTTATTTATTTCAAAATAAACGTTAATTATAGTAAAAAAATGATCAAAAAATATCACTTCTTCAATCAATTCATGAACATGCCACCATTTACATGCAACACAGTACCCGTAATGTATGATGCCTGTGGTGATGCAAGGAAAGCAGTAGCATAAGCTACATCAGCAGGTGTACCAAAGTGTCCTAATGGAACTTGGCGAAGTAACCCAGCTGTTTGATCTTCCGTCAATTGTTTGGTCATATCAGTATCAATGAAGCCTGGCGCAACACAATTAACTGTGATGTTACGGTTACCCAATTCTCTTGCCAAAGCTCTGCTCATACCTTCTACAGCTGCTTTGGATGCCGCATAATTCATTTGACCGGCATTACCTAATGATCCAACAACAGACGTAATATTAATAATGCGACCATTTCGTTGTTTCATCATGCCACGTAATACTGCACGAGATAAACGAGAAACCGCATTTAAATTTACTTCTAAAACTTGATTCCATTCTTCATCTTTCATTCTCATCGCTAAATTATCTTGGGTAATACCCGCGTTATTAACGAGAATGTGAATGGATGCATATTCTTTTTGAATTTCTTCAACAACGGCAAGACAACGCTCTGCATCGCTAACATCAAGCACAACACCTTTACCTGCCCCTGGGCGTATTTGATCTAAAGCTTTAGTAATCGCTGCTGCGCCCACTTCAGAAGTTGCTGTTCCAACAACAGTTGCTCCTTGACGTGCCAATTCTAATGCGATTGCGTGACCAATCCCTCTTGATGCTCCTGTAACAAGAGCTACTTTACCTTGTAAATTCTGTGATGTCATTTTAAGACCTCCAGAACACTTTCTAACGATGCTTGATCAACAATAGCACTTCCAGTAACGGAATTATCAATACGACGGCACAATCCAGCTAATACTCGTCCTGGACCACATTCAACAACAGAAGTGATACCCATAGAAGCCATTTTCTTAATGGTTTCCACCCATCTTACAGAGCTAGCAACCTGTCTTACCAGTGCATCTTTTATCGCTTCAGGATCATTTAAAATAGCCACATCGACGTTGTTAATCAATGGAATTTTAGGTGCTGAAAAAGTCAATCCAGCCATATATTCTTTTAAGCGTTCAGAAGCTGGAGATAAAAGCGAGGAGTGAAATGGTGCAGAAACCGGCAACATGATTGCTCTTTTAGCGCCTTTCGCTTTTGCAGCTTCACAAGCGCGCTCCAAAGCACCTTTATGACCAGCAATTACCAATTGAGCAGGTGCATTAAAATTAGCTGGTTCAACAATTTCACCTTGTGCCGCTTCAGAACATGCTGCAATAACATCTTCATCAGATAAACCTAAAATTGCCGCCATACCACCTTGACCAACTGGCACAGCTTCTTGCATAGCTTGTGCACGGAAACGAACCAAACGAACGGCATCTGCAAAAGGAATAACACCAGCAGCAACCAATGCTGAAAATTCACCCAAGCTATGACCCGCAACAACTTCTGGTTGAGCACCACCTGCAGCAATCCATGCACGATAAAATGCAACAGAAGAACTGAGCATTACCGGTTGAGTATTCGTTGTTAAATCGAGATCTTCTTTTGGACCTTCTGCAATCAATTTAGCAATATCCATCTGAATCGCTTCAGATGCTTCAGCAAGTGTTTCAGATACTACAGGATTATTAGCAAATCCATTTAGCATTCCAACTGCCTGAGACCCTTGACCAGGAAAAACAAAAGCAAATTTAGCCATGTCAAACTTTTCTGTTCTGATGAGTTAATAAATAGATTTTCAAATTACATGGTCGTGAGGACGGAACCCCAAGTTAAACCACCACCCAAAGCAACCATCAGGACTTTTTGCCCCGGTTTAATACGACCATCACGTACAGCTGTATCCAAAGCCAAAGGAATGGAAGCCGCGGAAGTATTACCATGCTGATCAACTGTTTTAATAACGTGATCTTCTGTAATTCCCATTTTTTTGGCTGAACTTTGCATAATACGAATATTAGCCTGATGAGGAATCAGCCAATCGACTTCTGATGTCGGTGTGTTTGTCATTTCAAGCACTTCAACACCAACTCTATCCATGAGAGTGACCGCTAACTTATATACAGCAGTACCATCCATATATAGGAAAGCCTGCCCTTCAATTGCACCTTGATTCAATTTACCGGTAATTTGAAGAATATCATTATAGTTACCGTCAGCATGCAAGCGAGAACCTAAAATACCTGGTTCTTCGGATGCAGATACTACAACCGCTCCTGCTCCATCACCAAAAAGAACACAGGTTGTACGATCTTTAAAATTTAATATACGAGAATAAACTTCTGCACCAATTACCAGAATATTTTTATAAGTGCCGGAACGAATGAAATTGTCAGCAACACTTAATGCATAAACAAACCCGCAACAAACAGCCTGCACATCCATCGCAGCGCAACCACTAATACCCAATTTTCTTTGAACAACAGTAGCTGTGTTTGGGAAGCCCCCCAAAAAATCAGGTGTTGCCGTTGCAACAATAATCATATCGATATTTTCAGGCGCAATTTTTGCCATCTCTATGGCATTTTTTGCAGCTTCTACCCCTAAATCACTTGATAAGACATCCGAATCAGCAAAATGTCTTGCTGCAATACCACTTCTGGAACGAATCCACTCGTCAGAACTTTCTATTCCCTGCTCTGCCAATAAATTAACCAGTTCCTCATTCGTTACACGCCTCGGAGGAAGATAACTGCCTGTCCCGATTATTTTTGCATAAACTGTCATGCTGTTTTCTATCCCTGTTTTTCTAATGATATCGCGGTCTAACCAGCAATATTTTCACTTTCATTCTTTTGTAAAAATTCTGCCATCATCGTTGACATACGCGACATGACGTTACTATTAACGGCATCATAAGCACGTCGAATTGCACATTCATATGCAAAAGCATCCGCACCACCATGACTTTTAAAAACCAACCCTCTTAAACCAAGTAAGCTGGCTCCATTAAAGCGAGAAGGATTGAGTCTTTCACGAATCGATTTAAGAGCCTGTTTTGCCAATAAAGCACCAAACATATTCATAAAACTGCTCTTAAATTCTGAGATGAGAACCTCTCTGAAAAAACGACCAAGCCCCTCTACAGACTTTAATGTTACATTACCTACAAATCCATCGCAAACAATGACATCGCAGGTTCCTTCAAATATATCATTACCCTCTACATTTCCTAGGTAATTCAAAGCCCCTTTTTTGGCTTCCATTTTCAGTAAATCAGCGGCACTTTTAACAACTTCATTTCCTTTAATTTCTTCAGTACCGACATTTAACAAGCCAACACGCGGACTTGGATTTCCCTCAACAGCAGAAAACAGTAAAGATCCCATAATCGCAAATTGATGGAGATGCTCTGCTTCGCAATCCACATTTGCGCCTAAATCCAACGCATAAGTTGGACCACCTTTTTGATTCGGTAAAATAGCACAAATTGCAGGTCGATCCACACCAGGTAAAGTTCTTAAGACATAGCGAGAAACCGCCATTAAAGCACCGGTATTTCCTGCAGAGACACACGCCTTTGCATGACCGTTTTTTACCTGTTCGATTGCAACTCGCATGGAGGATTTGCGTTTTTTACGTAACGCAATCTCTAAAGGATCATCCATTTCAACAACTTCTGTTGCGTTTTGAATGGAAATACGAGGATGATTTTCTGCTTGTTGTTTTTTTAATTGCGCAACAATCTGATCTTCTTTGCCGACTAAAATCAATTCAGCATCAGATACTTGCTTTAAGAAAGCAAGACAAGCGGGAATGGTGACAGGCAAACCATGATCACCACCCATACAATCAATTGAAATTTTTATACTATCTGATTCGCTCTGAGCCACGCCCATACGGATAATTCACCCGCCTCCAACGATTTTCAGTTTTATAAAACTTAAAATGGCGCACGACTAAAGCAATTGCGCCACATCTCATTTTTAAACAGCTGAATTATTCATCATTTTTTGTTTTCATGACCTTCTTGCCACGATAATAGCCATTTGGACTAACGTGGTGACGACGGTGCTTTTCACCAGAAGTTGGCTCAATTGACAAATTGGTTGCAACGAGCGCATCATGAGAACGGTGCATTCCCCGCTTCGATGGTGATTTTTTATTTTGTTGAACTGCCATAATTACTCCTGATTCAAAATTTCAAAAATTCTATCACATTCATATCTATTTACGGAAAGTCAGTACACATTTTCCGCTAATGTTTAAGGCTTTTTGTTGTTTCCTGTCTTCAAGTTCTTTAATACTGCAAAAGGAGACTCTTTTTTTGCAGTGACAATCCTATTGTCCTCGTTAGGACAGACCTCATGTCTTGGTGAAAGTGGAATACTGAGTAGCACCTCATCTTCCACTAAAACCAAAATATCCATTTCAGCTTCTTTAACAATGACTTCTGTTGGATCATCCAAAGCCAATCCATCTTCTATTTCATCTGCTTTTTCTTCACTGTCAGCAAGGATAATAAAAGCCTGCGAATCCAAATCAAAAGAAAAAGCATCCAAACAACGCTGACAAATAAGATTAAGCTTTCCTTTTACCTTCAATTCAATCTGTGGATATCCAGATTCACTTAATTCTCCCCCTACTGACCATACCAATTCATCAGATAAATTGGTACACATAGAGGAAAGCCTCTCTAAATCTGAAATTTTTACTCTTCCTTCTTGTTTGAGTTTTCTTTGAAAAAACTCAGCAGAATCATCAAGAAAAACAGCCATATGTCAGACGATTGTAGTAAAACCTGCGATAATAACAACAATAACCCTTTTTAGTCAAAGAATTACTCCTTTTTTTGTGACTTTTTTATGACTGTTTCTTCTTTTCCACACTTGATTTTAGCTTCCGGTTCTATATATCGTCGCGAATTATTACAACGCTTACAACTTCCTTTTGAGGTCGTTGTACCTAATGTAGATGAAACTCCTTATGCAAATGAGTTACCTCAGGATACCGCATTACGACTGGCTGAAAAAAAAGCTTTAGCAGTTTCTAACACCTACCCTCAAGCCATTATTATCGGTTCTGATCAAGTCGCTACATTAGATAATGAACAAATTGGGAAACCAGGTACACATGAAAATGCATTACAACAATTAATCCGTATGCGAGGTCGTTGTGTCATTTTTCATACCGCTGTTTGTGTCGTAAATGGAAAAGAAAAAGATCCAGAAAAAAAAATACAAACAGCCAATATTCAAACAGCTGTTACCTTTCGCAATTTACCTGACGCTGAACTAGAAGCATACTTATATGCTGAAAAACCATACGATTGTGCTGGTAGCGCCCGTAATGAAGCTTTGGGTATTATTCTGCTAGAAAAAATAGAAAGCTCAGATCCAACAGCCTTAACCGGATTACCATTAATTACTGTAACAACCATGCTTCGAAATTGTGGTGTTTCCTTTTTACCCAAGAAATAATGCTATGAAACTCGGAACACTTTATCTCATCCCTGTCTCACTGGGAGCACCAGAAAACGAAAAAGATGCTTTGGCTCATATCATCCCAGAAGAAGTTAAAACTCAAACAGCAAAACTTACTTATTTCATTGCAGAAAACGCAAAATCTGCTCGTGCTCATTTAAAAGAAATTGCAAAAACTCGAGAACTCGCTCTTCCATTACAACAAATTCAAATTTCTGAATTAAATGTCCGTACAAAAAAAGAAGCACTTTTAGATCTTTTAGAGCCCCTTTTAGCAGGTAAAGATGCTGGACTGATTTCTGAGGCAGGTGTTCCTGCTGTTGCTGATCCTGGTGCTAACCTCATTGCTATAGCTCACCAAAAAGGTATCACCATTAAACCTATGGTTGGTCCCTCATCTATTTTATTAGCATTGATGGGAAGTGGTCTAAATGGTCAAAGCTTTGCTTTTCATGGATATTTACCAACCAATCCTATTGATCGTGCCAAACAAATTAAATTATTGGAAAAACATTCCCGTCAATATAAACAAACCCAGATTTTTATTGAAACACCTTACCGAAACCAAGCTCTTTTTGATGCATTCTGCGAAAACTGTAACGACACAACGAAATTGTCTATCGCAACCGATTTAACCTTGCAAACAGAATCCATTCAAACACAAAGTATGAATCAATGGAAAAAAATGAAGTCCCAAAATAAAACTTTGGATATTCATAAAAAACCCAGTATTTTTTTATTGTTAGCTGATTAAGGTCTTTTTGCTATCAAACTGGAACAACCTTTAAAACGTTTCAATTTGATAAAGTGCTTGATTATCCTGTCCAAGGTAAGTTATCAGATGAGGCATCAATTCCTCCAAATAAGTCTTCAACTTCCAAGGAGGATTAATCAAAAACATGCCGCTACCGTATAGCCCAAAACCATCCGGGTTAGGTTGTCGTACAGTTAGAGTAATATGTAACCAATCTTTTACCGGCAATTGTTTCAACTGACCAGGAAAACGTTTTGCCTCCATCCGATTAAGAATAGGGTACCAAACAAGATAAACGCCATTAGCAAAACGTTTGATCGCATCTTCAAGTGTTGAAATAACAGATTGATAATCGGATTTATTTTCATAAGAAGGATCAATTAAAACGACCGCTCGTCTTGATGGAGGGGGTAATAATCCCTTTAGTGCCGTAAAACCATCTTTTTTTTCAATGATCGTTCGTTTTCCACGGCGATTTTTTGACTCTGAATTTAAATCTTTTTGCTTATCTAGTGATCTGAAATTAAACGTTAATGCCCGGTTTTCTGCAGGATGCCACTCAAAAAGTCTTAAACGATCCTGTTGTCTTAATATTTTTTCTGCGAAAAAAGGAGAACCGGGATAATGACGTAAAACACCATCTGGGTTGATATTCCGAATCAATTGTAAATAACCCTCTAATTGAATCGGCAACTGATCTTGATTCCATAATTTTCCAATTCCGGAATCAAATTCCTTGTTTTTTTGTGCTTCTTTTTGATCCAACGCATACATGCCTGCGCCTGCATGCGTATCAATGTAAAAAACAGCAGCTTCTTTCTGACAGACATACTGTAACACTTCCAAAAGAACCGTATGTTTTAAAACATCGGCATGATTGCCTGCATGAAAAACATGTTGATAACTAAACATAATATACAACCTAAAAAAGCTCTAAAAACCGTTGTGCTGCTACAGAAAGACGCTTATCTGTTCTCCATGCAATAGCTGATGAAGATTGTAATGTGCAATCTGTTATTTCCATACGATGAAAGTCAGATGCCGGACGTATCGACAAAGTAGACTCCGGCAAAATAGCAATTCCCATTCCCTGATCAACTAATGACAAAATAGTGGCAATATGATCACTTTCACAAAAAATATTCGGAACTAAATCAGCTGAATACATCGCATCCAATACCATATCATGACAACGAATACCTTCTTGTCGATGCATTAAAATTAAAGGAACTTGTGTTAGTTCCTCTAAAGATATAGTCTTTTGTTTTTTTCGTTTTTCATCCGAAGAACGTGTTACAGCCACCCAAGATTCTGTTAGAAGTGGCATAAATTCATAAATACCAACTGGAATCGGCAACCTGACAATACCAAATTCAATTGCATGCGTATCCAATAACTCCAAAATACGAAAAGTGTTCCCAGCTCGCCAACTAAAACGAACATGCGGATACATCTTGCTAAATATTTTGATTCTTTCAGGAATATATAATCCTCCAATAGCCGGAGGTCCTCCTAAAGAAAGTAGCCCATGAATGCCATGCTCCATATTACGAACTTCCTCAGAGGTCTTTCCAACCATATCCAAAATTTGCGAAGCCCGCTGGTAGAACACATGACCTACTTGCGTCAGTTGCAAATGACGCGTATTTCTTTCAACAAGCGTTACCCCTAACTCTTCTTCTAGTAGCTTTAACTGCAGGCTTAAAGGAGGCTGAGAAATGTGTAAACGTTCAGCAGCTTTACTAATTTGACCTTCTTCAGCTATAGCGCAAAAATAACGAAGTTGCTTTAAATCCATACCCGCTCATTTATACATAAAACATATAAATAATAGATAAAAAAAGTATTTTTAATATATATGGAAAGTCTATACACTGCAATAAAGATTGCTTTTTCCTTTATACAAAAAAAGGTGTATCTTATGAAAGTCTATATATATGGTGCCAGTATTATTGGTGGATATATCGCAACACAACTCATCAAAAAAGGTATTCAAATATATCTGGAAAACCAGTTTGCTTTAATTGCAAATCATCTCCTTCCTACTCAATCTCAAAAAGGAGCTTCCTATGAAAATCTGTATTTATGGAGCAGGTGCTATCGGTGGATACATGGCTGTTCAGCTCGCTGAAGCCGGCGTAGACGTTTGTGCAATCGCAAGAGGTGAACATCTTAAAGCCATACAAGAAAACGGCTTGACACTTTTGATTGATGGGCAGAAAAAAAATATTTCCATTCCTGCCAGTGACAATCCTGCTGATTTTGGACATCAGGATTATGTCATCTGCACTTTAAAAGCGCATCAATCACATGAAAATGCAAAAAATTTTGCACCTTTATTAGGACCCGATACCGCTGTCGTAACAGCAATGAATGGAATTCCTTGGTGGTATTTTTACAAAGAAGGAAGTCAATTTGAGGGAAGACACCTTGAATCAGTTGATCGAGATGCTTTGCAATGGAAACATATTGGTCCAGAACGAGCTATCGGATGTGTCGTTGATCCAGCAACAGAAGTTATTGCGCCTGGTGTTATTGAACACCATCAGTTCAATCGCTTCATTATTGGAGAACCGGATGGTTCGCGTTCAAAACGAGTAGAAAAACTCGCAGAAATCTTTAAAGCCGCTCAATTTGATGCTCCAATTAGAGACGCCATTCGATGGAATGTTTGGTTAAAACTCTGGGGAAATGTTTGCTTTAATCCAATTAGTGCTTTAACTCACCGCACATTAGATCAAATCACACAAGGTCCTCTTCGTGAATTATGCATAAAAACCATGCAGGAAACACAAGCCGTTACCCAAGCGCTTGGAATTGACATCCCATCTGATATGCTTATTCGTCGACTAGATGTTGCAGGTAAAGCGATCGGTCATAAAATGTCCATGTTACAAGATGTAGAGAGAGGTCGCTCCATGGAAATCGATGCGCTGGTTGCTTCCGTTCAAGAGCTTGGACGTCTTACTGGTATTCCAACACCAACAGTCGATACGCTATTGATTCTTTCTCAAGAATTGGGACGACAAAAAGGACTTTATTAAAAAAACGGGTTAAAGATTTTATCTTGCTTACATAAACACCATCTTATTGAAAGCACATATGGACTACACCAATATCAGACAAAATTTTGAAAATCATGGTTTCGAAACACACTTTTTTTCAACCATAGAAGAAGCAAAAAATTTTTTCGTCAAGAATCTACAATCACAAACCATTGGTTTTGGAGGTAGTGTCACTTTACGAGAAATGGGCTTATATGAAGCATTGCAAGAAAAAAATAGCATCGTATGGCATGACAAAGTTTTATCTTTCGATGTCAGACGTCTTGCCAATCACGCTAAAATCTATATCACCAGTGTCAATGGCATTGCCGAGACTGGTCAAATCGTCAATATTGATGCAACAGGTAATCGAGTCGCCGCAACTGCCTTTGGTCCAGAAGTTTGCTATTACGTTGTCGGGAAAAACAAAATCAGACCAACCTTAGTAGAAGCCATGGATCGTGCTAAAAACATTGCAGCACCAAAAAATGCTCAACGTTTAAGAAGAAAAACCCCCTGTGCAAGATACGCCGATAAATGTCATAACTGCAATACACCAGAAAGAATTTGCCGAATGACCATCATTATGGATAGAGCACCTTTTGGTATGCGCTCTGTCATCGTTTTTGTAGATGAGGATTTAGGGTTTTAAATCTTTAACAATAGCGAATGAAATCCATTATCAATTTTTTTAAAAACTGGACCCTACCCACTGCTATTTGTATTGGAACGGCTAGTTACCCTATATTAAGTCATTTTTACTTTATACTGCCTTATTGCATTTTTGCTATGTTATTGCTGACGTTTTGTCGCATACCACTTAGCGAAATACGCTTTACCATAATGCATTTCTGGTTGCTCTTTCTTCAAATTGGAGGAAGCATACTCGCTTTTTTTATATTGAATCCCATTCATCCTGTTCTTGCTGAAGGTGCAATGGTTTGTATCATTGCCCCAGTTGGAACAGCAGCTGCGGTTATTACACGAAAACTAGGTGGCAGCGCAGCAAGCTTAACCAGCTTTTCTCTTCTTTCTAACCTTGGTACAGCTATTTCTGTTCCTTTGATTTTTCCATGGGTTCATTCTGGAAATGAAGTAATTTCCTTTTTACCCGCATTTTTAACTATCATCAAAAAAGTTTTTCCGCTTTTAATACTACCGTTTTTACTAGCAATGTTGCTTCGTAAAACAGCTCCATCCTTAAATCAAAAACTAGGAGAATTACAGGATTGGGCTTTTTATATGTGGTCAATTACTTTGATGATTGTAGTTGCAAAAACCGTCAACTCTCTTATCTCTCAACCTATCAGCAGTAAAACGCTTTTCCTTCAAGCTATTACAGCAATCATTATTTGTGCTATACAGTTTTTTGTAGGAAAACAATTAGGGAATCGATATAAACAACGTATTACAGCCGGACAAGCACTAGGGCAGAAAAATGCACTTTTAGCCGTTTGGATGGCAGACACCTATCTATTGCCAATGACTTCTGTTTCCGCAGGAATTCAACTAGTTTGTCAAAATCTTTTTAATGCATGGCAACTTTGGATAACCCAAAAAAAAGAAAATCACTTCCCTTCTCAAGGTCAATCAAGTTTTAAATGGGAAAAATAAAATTGGGCATCTCGTTTGAGATGCCCAAACTAAAAAGAGATAATTAGAACAAATCGACAGAACCGGTAACTGGTTCGTGTTTCAAACGATTTGCATAATCTTGTTCGCGATTTGCAATGGTATTGTTGTTTAAGCGACGTAGTTTTTTAACCAAGACACGTCCTGTTCTCGGGAAAAAGTAAACTTTACGTGGATAATAATCTTCTAAATCTTCTGCTAAAACTTTAATTCTTTCTGCTTTCAAATAATCCCGAACGAATTGAGCATTTCGTTCACCAACATTGATAGAACTAAAGCTGCTTAAAACATGCCCTCCACCAAAAACTTTAGCTTCTAAATTCTCACGACGAGCACCTGCTTTTAACAGGTCATTGATTAAAATTTCCATCGCATATGTACCATAGCGCATGGAAGCAGAAATCAACCCATCACTTTTATTTGAACCATCTTCAGGCAACATAAAATGATTCATTCCGCCAATGCCCGTTACACGGTCCCGAATACATGCTGATACACAAGACCCTAATACAGTCACAATGACCATATCCTTTGGTGTGAAATAATATTCACCAGGAAGAATCTTAGCGGCATTAATACCAAATGAACGATCATAATAAATGTTCGTTGCAAAATGATTTTCTGCTGTCCTACTCATGAATAAATACTTTTCTTAGTTATATCTATCGGCTTTATGCCAACTTCAGCAAAAAACTAAAGCTTTTTATACACAGTTTTACCAACCAGTTTAAAGTCATTTGTAACATAAGTGAAATTTTCTGAGTGCCCGGCAAACAAAAGTCCTTCCGGCTTCATTAATGGAGCAAACTGGGAAAGAATTTTTGCTTGTGTTTGCTTATCAAAATAAATCATCACATTACGACAAAAAATAACATCAAATGGACCACTTATTGGCCAACTGTTTTCTAATAAATTCAATTGATTATACGTAATTAAATCCTGCAATTCTCTACGTACTTTTACCATTCCCGCATTTTTTCCCTTACCACTCAAGAAAAAACGCCTGAGTCTGTCTTTCGACAATTTTTCTACTTTTTCTTTCGCATAAATACCATTTGCAGCTGTCTGCAATACATTGGTATCAATATCTGTTGCAACAATTTCAACAGGAGGCCTCATGGTATTGAATGCCTCGCATAATGTCATCGCAATAGAATAGGGTTCTTCTCCCGTTGAGCTGGCTGAACACCACACAGTAAACGGTCCCTCGCCTCGTTTCTTCAAAGCATATTCTGCCAAAATAGGAAAATGCTGCGCCTCACGGAAAAAAGAAGTCAAATTGGTCGTCAAAGCGTTTGTGAAAGATTCCCATTCCTCTTCCATCTTCCCGCTTTCAAGCATATCTAAATAAACACCAAAATCCTTATACCCCGTTGCTCTTAAACGTCTTGCAATACGGCTATATACCATTTCCTCTTTACTATCAGCCAACGTAATACCTGCTCGCTGATATATTAAAGAGCGAATCCGTCTAAAATCCCTGGTCGTAAAATCAAACTCTTTTGGTGTACGCAAATTATTGCTACTACTTGCTTTTGCCATTTTTTGCTTCTGTATCAATTCGGTAATTTATGATAAATAACCTTTTTAACCACTGTATATTTTATAAGATTTTCTTTCAAAATGTTGCCTCAAATCAACAATTTTTAAATTATTTATGTTATTAAACTAATTTTTTTATTTTTCTGACAAACGTAAAAAATTAGTTTCACAATAAAATAACAAAATACTTATGAGAAAAATCTTGGATAGATACCTCATATCTTTAAAACATTTTCATAGGTAAGTACTCTAATGAAAGATTATCAATGCCTTACAGCTCTCTTACAAGCATCCTTTGATGAAATTTATATCATTGATGCTCAAACCTCACATATTGTTCATGCAAGCGAATCTGCTTGCGCCAATTTACAACGTTCGTTGAATGAATTACGAGGCTTACCTTTTCCTGCTTTAGCAGCGACTTCAGCAGAAACACAATTGGAACGAAAACTCCGATCTTTAAACAGACAAAAAAAATCATACGACAAACAAAATGAACCTTTAAGTTTTAGTGCCGTCTTGGTCAGAAAAAATTCAACTGCCTATCCCGTTTTATTACGCTTACAAAAATGTGAGATCGATCAATTTCCAGTCATTATTGCAATTGGACAACCTCAAATCTTTCATCACAAAGCAGATGAGGAAACTAAATTAATTTACCCTCCATTTAGAGCAACAAATATTCCTCCAGGCGCCAATATTCCATGGTTGGTCTACCAAATTGTTCGAAAAAATGACGGTAGTGTTTTTTTCCCGTATCTAAGTGGCGGTTGTGAAAATCTTTTAGGCATTTCACAAGAACAACTACACAACAATCCCGATCTCTTTTTGTCCCTGATCCTTCCTCAAGATCGAGATTCTTATACAGAATCAATGACAAACTCAGCTATTTATATGACTAGCTGGAACTGGGAAGGCAGAATCTGGATCGATTCTATTAAAGAAATTCGTTGGATTAATCTACTTGCCTCACCATACCAACTTGATGACGGAAGTGTTCAATGGGAAGGTGTCATCACGAACATCACTCAAAACAAGCAAGAAGAAATGGAAATTAAATTATCTAAAACTCGACTTGCTGAACTTTCTGCCCATATTGAAGAAGTTAAAGAACAGGAACGCACTCAAATATCCAGAGAAATACATGATGATCTAGGTGGCAATTTAACGGCAATTAAAATGGCTTTGGCTTTACTTGCCAAACGTTTACCTGAAAATCAACCTGATTTAAAAGAAAAAGCGCAATACGTCGATCAGCTCGTTGACAGAACTATTGAAGCAGCACATCGTATAGCTAGCAATATGCGACCAAGTATTCTCGATATCGGTATTGTGGCTGCATTAGAATGGCAATCAGATGAATTCTCACGCCAATCAGGTATTCCTTGTAAATTCAAATCCACCACTTCAGAAATACCTTTGCAACCGGTTTTATCTAATGCACTATTTAGAATTGCCCAAGAAGCTCTTACGAATATTGCTCTTCATTCTGAAGCAAACCGTGTTTCCATCAAACTATCAGCTAACAAAACCCATATCCAATTGGAAATTATCGACAATGGGAAAGGTATTACCATAGCTGATCGTATGAAACCACAATCATTTGGTATCCGAGGCATGGTCGAAAGAGCACATTCTTTGGGCGGGAAACTCGTTTTTGACTCTCAACCAAGAAAAAGAAATGCCATTACTGTTGTCATTCCTTTCACTGATATGCTTTTCGATTCAGAAGTAAACCAGCCAGAAAAAAATTGATTATACTTTTGCCTCATTGACTTATTGAAAAAAAACCATGAATAAAAATGCTTCTATCCGTGTCCTGATTGTTGATGATCATACGATCGTTAGAGAAGGATTAAAACTGATTCTGGCTGATACAGACGATATCGTCGTAACAGGAGAAGGTGAAAACGGTTTAGATGCAATAAAACTTGCCCGAACAGAACTGGGCGATATCATGCTGTTAGACATTACCATGCCTGACAAAAATGGCATTGAAGTACTTAAACAAATTCATAAAGAAAAACCTGAATTAGCCATTCTGATGCTTTCCATGCACCGTGAAGATCAATATGCGATTCGTTCATTAAAAGCAGGTGCTGCAGGATATCTAAATAAGCAAAGTGCTCCTAATGAATTGGTCAATGCCATTCGCCAAGTTGCCTCAGGAAACAAATACATCAGTTCCTCTCTTGCTCAGGAATTAGCTCGACATGTAGCCGATGATGCAAAAAGAGCCCCTCACGAATTTCTGTCTGATAGAGAGTTTCAAACTCTTCTTATGATCGCAAACGGTAAATCCGTATCGGATATTGCAGCAGAGCTTTCTTTGTCTGTTAAAACTATCAGTGAATATCGATCACGTCTCTTATCTAAAATGGGACTCAAAAATAATGCTGAATTAATGCATTACGCAATTCGTCATAAATTAGTCAATGAATAAGAATGGTTTTTCCGTGCTATTTTGACCAATAAAAAACCAAAAACAGACATAAAATAAAAGCAGCATTTTTAAACATAAAATAATTTTTCTTTTCAACAGGATAAGCGTCTTTTTTCTGTTCATAACAAGTCGTGAACTTGACCGAAAAAGTATGAATAAAAAAAATCTGCCACATTCAGATAAGTCCGTTGCTGATATTGCAAAAGAAGCCTTTCTTTTGCTTGGCTCTCGACGAGCCGCTCCTACTCCTGAAGCCTATAAAGCTGCCTTTTATGAGGTTTCGGGTATCCAACCTCCCAGCGAAGTCACAGTTCAGCAAAAAGAAGATAAAACTCTTGCTACTTTAGAAGCTTTTACCCAAAAGCTGTCAAAAATGTATCTTGAATTGGGCGATTATGGTTATCACCTTCTCATGTCTGTGCAAGATAACAACTTTAGACAGTTTGAAAATGTTTTTCTTGACTTAACATCAAAATATTCTAAAAAAACACCCCGCAATATTCCGCTTATCGATGACGAGCCAAACAAAGGTTCAATAAAAGATCTGCGTGAACTCTTATCAAGAATACTTTCGTTAGGTCTTAATAAACTTTTACTTGATTCTCCAGAGCTGGCAAAAGAAGCTCAAACATTGGCAGCAACTTTAAAAAACGATTCTGATACCACTCCATTTGATGATATTGATAAACGTTTAAAAGAACTTTGTTTCAAAATTGATTTAAAAGGAACCAATAGTACCGATCAGCAAGAATTGCTACTACGTCTTTTTCGATTGTTTGTAAATAATATTGGAGAACTATTAGAGGATGATAATTGGTTAAAAAGTCAAATTGAAACTTTGAAACAACTAATTGCTGATCCGGTCGATTATCAGGCTTTAGAAAATACAGAAAATCATCTGAAAGAAATTATTTACAAACAAGGGTTACTCAAACACAGTCTTAACGAAGCTAAAGAAAGTATCAAACAAATGATGCTTACTTTTGTTGAAAGATTAAAAATCATGACTGAAAACACAGGTGCTTTTCATGATCATATGAGCCAGTTTTCTGAAAAAATCAGTCAAAGTAATCATGCTGTCGAGTTAAATTCTGTTATTGAAGCCATTATGGAGGAAACCCGCTCTATTCAAACAAATACCTTTGTTGCGCTCAATCAAATGGAAGAAGCTCGTAAACAAGTAGAAGAAGCAGAAAACCGTGTCAAAGATCTTGAAAGCCAATTAGAGCAAATGAGTGACTTGGTGCACGAAGACTGGTTAACAGGTAGCCTTAACGAACGTGGATTAGAAGATGCTTTCAAACAAGCTGTTGCTCTTTCTGAACAAAACAATACCCCTTTATGTGTTGCGCTATTAGATTTAGATAACTTCAAAGAATTAAATGAAAAACATGGTTATTTAACCGGAGATGATGTATTGGCTAATCTTGTTCGTGTTGTCAAACATACCTTGCGACCAACCGATATCATTGCAAGACATGGAGGTGAAGAATTTTTAATTCTGTTACCAGAAACAGAACCAGATGAAGCCGTTTCGATTATGCAACGACTGCAAAGAGAATTAACCAAACATTTTTTTATGTATAAAAATGAACGTATTTTGATTACATTTAGTGCTGGTGTTGCTTTACACAAAAAAGGAGAAGATCGCAATTCCGTCACTAGTCGCGCGAATGAAGCGATGGAAATGGCAAGACAAGCCGGAAAAAATCAAGTTCTTGCAGCAAAATAATTAAAAAACAAATAAAAAAAAATTAATAACTATCCCAAATTACTTAATTTCTGCGAGAATTCGGCTTGCATTGAAAAAATTATAATATTCTTGTTTCTCATAACCATACCTATTGGAGACTTTGATGAAATTTCGCTTTCCAATTGTCATTATTGATGAAGATTACCGATCCGAAAACACCTCAGGACTGGGCATTCGAGCTTTAGCTAAAGCCATGGAAAATGAAGGTATGGAAGTATTGGGCGTGACAAGCTACGGGGACCTTTCCCAATTTGCTCAACAACAATCCAGAGCATCTGCTTTTGTTCTTTCTATCGATGATGAAGATTTTGGCAATGGAACAGAATCAGAAATTAACAAAGCTTTGCAACCACTGCGAGCTTTTGTCGAAGAAATTCGCTATAAAAATGCAGATATCCCAATCTATTTATATGGAGAAACCCGCACATCTCGACATATTCCAAATGATTTGCTACGCGAATTACATGGATTTATCCATATGTTTGAAGATACCCCAGAATTTGTAGCAAGACACATTATTCGCGAAGCACGTTCCTATTTAGATACCTTAGCGCCTCCTTTTTTCAGAGCGCTAATGCACTATGCACAAGATGGATCATATTCATGGCACTGCCCAGGTCACTCCGGAGGAGTTGCCTTTTTAAAATCTCCAATAGGACAAATGTTTCATCAATTTTTTGGTGAAAATATGTTACGTGCAGATGTCTGCAATGCAGTTGAAGAATTAGGACAATTACTTGATCACACAGGACCTGTCGCACAAAGTGAACGTAATGCTGCCCGCATCTTTAATGCGGATCACTGTTATTTTGTTACAAACGGAACATCTACTTCCAACAAAATAGTCTGGCACTCCACCATTGCTAATGGCGATATTGTTGTTGTCGACAGAAATTGCCATAAATCCGTTTTACACGCCATTATTATGACGGGCGCCATACCAGTCTTTTTGATGCCTACTCGTAATCACTACGGCATCATCGGTCCTATTCCAAAAGAAGAATTTGATCCAGCTAATATTCGAAAAAAAATCGAAGCCAATCCTTTTGCTCGTGATGCTGAAATTAAAAAACCACGTGTACTTACCCTAACACAATCAACTTACGATGGCATTATCTACAACGTAGAAACCATCAAAGAAATGCTCGATGGAGAAATCGACACACTTCATTTTGATGAAGCTTGGCTACCGCATGCAACATTCCATGATTTTTATAAAGATATGCATGCAATTGGGAAAAACTCAACACGTGCTAAAAAATCCATGATTTTTTCAACACAATCCACTCATAAATTATTGGCTGGATTATCTCAAGCTTCACAAATTTTGGTTCAGGAATCTGAAACCGTCAAACTCGACCAAGAAGTCTTTAATGAAGCTTTCCTCATGCATACATCAACTTCTCCTCAATATGCCATTATTGCATCTTGCGACGTTGCCGCTGCCATGATGGAACCTCCTGGAGGAACAGCTTTAGTTGAAGAATCTCTTTTAGAAGCTCTCGATTTTAGACGTGCCATGAAAAAAGTATCCCAAGAATTTGGGCAAGATTGGTGGTTTGAAGTTTGGGGACCAGACGAATTCGCAGAAGATGGAATCGGCGAACGTGATGATTGGCTCATCCATTCTAATAATACTTGGCATGGATTCGGTAATATTGCCTCTGGCTTTAATATGTTAGATCCAATTAAAGCAACCATTATTACGCCAGGGTTATCACTTGATGGTGACTTCAAAAAAACAGGAATACCGGCCTCTATTGTAAAAACCTACTTGGCAGAACATGGAGTCATTATTGAAAAATGTGGTCTCTATTCTTTCTTCATTATGTTTACTATTGGTATTACAAAAGGAAGATGGAATACCCTTTTAACAGCCTTGCAGCAATTTAAAGATGACTATGATAAAAATCAACCAATCTGGAGAATTTTGCCAGAATTTGCTGCGAGCTCACCACAATACGAACGCCTTGGACTTAAAGACCTCTGTCAAAGCATCCATGATTTTTATCAGGAATATGATGTTGCCCGTCTAACAACAGAAATGTATTTATCTGACATGGTTCCTGCTATGAAGCCAGCAGATGCTTTTGCCAGAATGGCTCATAGAAAAATTGAAAGAGTACCTATTGACGAACTAGAGGGTCGCGTTACTGCTATTTTGTTAACGCCTTATCCTCCAGGTATTCCTCTTTTGATCCCAGGAGAACGTTTTAATAAAACCATTGTCGACTATCTTAAATTCGCACGAGACTTTAATGAAAAATTCCCTGGTTTTGAAACCGATGTACACGGATTAGTAAAACGTGAAATAAACGGTAAACGGGGTTACTTCGTTGACTGCGTCATTGATTAAATCAATTGCACTTGATTGATGAAAAACAATCAAGTGCAATTTACATTGTCGTTCTTGATAATTTGTCAGTAAAAACAGGCAAGAATAACTCTTACTGCACTATTGTTACAAAAAAATGAATACGACTTTAGATCTTGCGAAAGCTTTAATTGCTCAACCATCTGTTACGCCCGACGATTATTCTTGTCAAAATTTACTAAAAACCATTTTAGAACCGTTAGGATTTCATTGTGAAACCATCTCTTCAAATGGAGTAACCAATTTATGGGCAAAACATGGAAATGAGCACCCTCTTTTAATTCTTGCTGGTCATACAGATGTTGTCCCACCTGGTCCATTAGAAAAATGGACATCACCTCCTTTCGTTCCTACAGAAAAAGACGGTAAATTATACGGACGTGGTGCTGCTGATATGAAAGTACCGCTTGCTGCTATGGTGATAGCAGTAAAAGAATTTATTTCTACTTATCCCAATTACATTGGGTCAATTGCTTTTCTTATTACAAGTGATGAAGAAGGACCTGCAACAGATGGTACTGTTTTAGTGTGTAATAAACTAAAAGAACGTGGAGAAAAACCTGAGTACTGTCTTGTCGGAGAACCTAGTTCTATCCAAAAACAGGGAGATACTATCAAAAACGGCAGAAGAGGATCGCTCTTAGGGAAACTTACTATCAAAGGAATTCAAGGACATATCGCCTATCCCAATATTGCAAAAAATCCAATCCATTTAGCTTTACCTGCTTTAGCAGAATTAGCGACTGAAAAATGGGATAACGGTAATGCCTACTACGATCCAACATCCTGGCAAATATCGAATATTCATGCAGGAACTGGCGCTTATAACGTGATACCTGGTGAAATCACCATTGATTTCAATTTCCGCTTTTCAACCGAAAACACTGTTGAAAGTTTACAAAACCGCGTGCATGCCATTTTGGATCGTCATCAACTAGAATATGATCTGAAATGGACACTTTCTGGACTTCCTTTTTTAACTCCTGAAGGTACCTTGTGCAAAGCACTTGTACAAGCCATCATTAAAGAAACAGGTATAACACCAAAATTATCAACAACCGGTGGCACTTCAGACGGTCGTTTTATTGCGCAAATCTGTCCTCAAGTCGTTGAATTTGGACCTTTAATGACAACAATCCATCAAATTGATGAAAATATTCCTATTGCAGATATAGAACCATTAAAAAACATTTATAAACGGACATTGGAAAATCTATTGCTAAAATGAATAAAACCTACCCATCTTTCAATACCATTCGCGATATGCTTCGGCTTGCTGTTACGCAATTTAACAAAGCCAATCTTTTTTTTGGTCATGGCAATAATAATGCTTTTGACGAAGCAGTCTATCTTATTTTGCATACCCTCTCTCTACCTATTGATCAATTAACTCCCTTTTTGGATGCAAAATTAACCTCCGAAGAAACAGCAAAAATTCGTACCTTAATAGAAAAACGTGTCACTGAAAGAGTACCAGTTTCTTATTTGACCAACGAAGCATGGTTACAAGGATATCGTTTCTACATCGACAAACGTGCAATCATTCCTCGTTCTTTTATTGCGGAATTGATTTTGGAACAGTTTGCTCCATGGTTAGAAAATCCAGAAGAGCCGCAGAAAATTCTTGAACTATGTACAGGTTCAGGTTGTCTTGCAATTATGCTTGCGGATGCCTTCCCACAAGCAACTATTGATGCAATTGACCTATCCTCTGATGCATTGGATGTCGCAAAAATCAATGTAACGAATTATGAAATGGAAGATCAAATTAATCTGATTCAATCTGATCTTTACACAGCGTTACCACAAAAAAAATATGATTTGATTATCACTAACCCGCCTTACGTTAACAGCAACTCCATGAAAAAACTCCCTCCTGAATATCTTCATGAACCTCAAATGGCTTTGGCTGGAGGAGACGACGGAATGGATATCGTAAGACAAATTGTTTCTAAAGCAGGTTCTTATTTAAATGAAAATGGACTATTAATCGTTGAAATTGGAAATGAAGCTCATTATGCTGAAGCTGCCTTTTCAGATATGGAATTAACTTGGCTTTCAACAAGTGGTGGAGATGACCGCGTCTTTCTTGTACACGCAGAACAACTGCATCTTCTATCATGATTCGATTTCAACAAATTAGCCTGCAAAGAGGAACAAAACCTCTATTAGAACAGGCAAGTGCTTCTTTAAATCCTGGCGAAAAAATAGGATTAATTGGTCCTAATGGCGCAGGAAAAACCAGCTTATTCTCTTTGCTGAATAAAGAATTACATCCTGATCAAGGAGAAATAGATTTCCCTGCACATTGGCGTATTTCCTATGTCAAACAAGAAATACCTAAACTTAATAAAACTGCTCTGGAATATGTCATTGATGGAGATACGCATCTTCGTCAATTAGAGCAACAACTACAAGCCATTCAAAATAAAGAAAATAATTCCCAAGATGGATTTGAAATGGCTGAACTGCTTTCTCGTTTAGAAGAAGCTGGTGCTTACACAATTGACTCTCGTGCAAGCCAATTATTGCTGGGCTTAGGCTTTTCACAAGAAGAGATGCAAAAACCTGTATCCAGTTTTTCTGGAGGATGGCAAATGCGACTCAATTTAGCTCAAGCATTAATAGCCCCTTCTGATTTGCTTCTTTTGGATGAACCAACAAACCATCTTGACCTGGATGCCATTATTTGGCTTGAAGATTGGCTTAAACGATATAACGGCACACTCATTATTATTTCTCATGATAGAGATTTTTTAGATGGTATTGTTCAAGTCATTCTGCACATTGATGATAAAAAATTACGACGCTATAACGGGAACTATTCTGCTTTTGAACGACAAAGAACAGAACAACTCGTATTAATGCAAAGCACCGTTGAAAAACAACTGAAAAAACGTGCCCATTTAGAATCATTTATACGGCGCTTTCGCGCTAAAGCGAGTAAAGCACGCCAAGCACAAAGTAGATTAAAAGCCCTTGAAAAAATGGAAGAGGTTGCCCCTCTTAGAGCAACTGCAACATTTTCTTTCGAATTTAACGAACCAGAAAGTTCTCCTAATCCTCTTTTGGTGATGGAAAATATTGCCGCAGGCTATCTAGGGCAACAAAATACGCCATCCTCAATTATTCTTTCTAATATCAATTTTTCTTTGCAAACAGGAGAACGAATTGGTCTACTTGGTGTCAATGGCGCCGGCAAATCTACTTTTATAAAAACTATAGCATCTGAATTAGCACCATTATCAGGACGATATATAACAGGAAAAGGACTCAATATTGGCTACTTCGCCCAACATCAAGTCGATATGCTAAGACATGATGAATCCCCTTTATGGCACTTAGCCCGTATATCTCCTGATGCTCGCGAACAAGATTTACGTACTTTTTTAGGCAGTTTCCTCTTTCCAGGAACAATGGCAACTAACCCCATCGCACCTCTTTCTGGGGGAGAAAAAGCGAGATTAGCTCTAGCAATTACAGTTTGGAAACGACCAAACCTGCTTTTATTAGACGAACCAACTAACCATTTAGATTTGGAAACAAGAGAAGCTTTAACAGAAGCGTTAGCTCAGTTTGAAGGAACACTGGTACTTGTTTCACACGATCGATATCTTCTTCGTGCCACAACTGACCGTTTCTTAATTGTCTCAAACGGAACACTTCAATCTTTTGATGGTGACTTAGATGACTATAGAAATTTATTAATCAAAATTAGACAGGAAAAAGAATCCGAAGACCCAACGGCATCTGCTCCGTCTTCTATCAATGTTGAGCCTAATCGACGCGAGAAAAGACGTATTGAAGCCGAAGAACGGCAACGTATTTCCTCCCTAAAAAAACCGATTGAAGACCGCTTAAAACGTATCGAACGGGAAATGGAAAAATTGCATGAGCAAAAAACAATTATTGATAATCAGATCATGCAACCAGATATTTACGACGCTTCCAACAAAGAAAAGCTCAAGCAACTTCTCATTGATCAAGCTTATTGCACAAAAGAGTTAAACTCACTGGAAGAAGAATGGTTAATCAAACAAGAAGAACTGGAAAATATACTATCTGCATAAAACAGCTAAACTGCTCGTAATAATAAAAACGCCTTCAATACAATTGGAATTAACCTTTAAGTGCGGCATCAACACCTAAATTCGCTAATTTATCCGCCTGTTCATTTTCCGGATGTCCGGCATGGCCTTTAACCCATCGCCAATCAATCTGATGTTGTGCCTGTATTTCATCCAATTGTTGCCATAAATCAACATTTTTTACAGGCTTTTTAGCGGCAGTTTTCCAACCTCTCATTTTCCAATCATGAATCCATGATGTAATGCCGTTTTTAACATACTGGCTATCCGTATGCAAAATGACATGACATGGCCTTTTAAGAGCACGTAATGCCTCTATAACAGCCATCAATTCCATTCGATTATTCGTTGTTTGAAGCTCTCCACCAAACAATTCTTTTCGGTGTTCCTTTGCAATTAAAACAGCTCCCCAACCACCTGGACCAGGATTGCCGCGACAGGCCCCGTCTGTATAAATTTCAACTTCATTCATTTTTATC
>JAZUNA010000014.1:0-2215 GCA_045603905.1 Oxalobacter sp.
TTGGCTGGTATTTTGGCAGATGATATGGGCTTAGGTAAAACCCTTCAGACACTTTCTCATATTCTGCTAGAAAAAGAATCGGGGCGTTTAACGAAACCGGCATTGGTTGTGGCACCAACTAGTTTGATGAGTAACTGGAAGGAAGAAGCAGAACGTTTTGCGCCAGAATTGAATGTTTTAGTGTTGCAAGGAAAAGATCGTCTGAAACGATTTGAAAGAATCGAACAGTATGATTTGGTGTTAACGACTTATGCGCTTTTACCGAGAGATGAGGACGAATTACAGGAACATGAGTACCATCTACTCATTTTGGATGAATCGCAGTACATCAAAAATACGCGTTCCAAAGCATCAAAAATTGCGACAACCCTTCGTGCTCGCCATCGATTGTGTTTGACAGGAACACCGCTTGAAAATCATTTGGGTGAGTTGTGGGCACAGTTTCATTTCCTGTTGCCGGGTTTGTTGGGTAATGAAAAAACATTTAATAGCGAATTCCGTCACCCAATTGAAAAACTGGCAGATGAAAACAGAAAAGCTTTATTAGCACGCCGTATTCGTCCTTTCCTTTTGAGAAGAACAAAAGATAAAGTAGCGGATGAATTGCCACCGAAAACGGAAATGATTCGTAATGTGGATCTTTATCCGACTCAACGCGATATCTATGAAACGATTCGATTGGCAATGGATAAGAAAATACGTGACGAAATCGCCAAGAAAGGGCTGGCAAAGAGCCAGATCATGATTTTGGATGCGTTATTAAAATTGCGTCAGGTATGTTGCGATCCAAGATTATTACGTGGAAGTGCCGCTCGAAAAACGAATGCTTCTGCAAAATTGACAGCATTGATGGAAATGGTTGATGAACTGATGTTGGAAAATCGTCGTATTCTGATTTTTTCACAGTTCACCAGCATGTTGACGTTAATTGAGGCTGAATTAAAAGTCAGAAACATTTCATATACTGTGTTAACAGGGGATACAACAGATAGAGCTAGTGCTATACGTTCCTTCCAGGAAGGTCAGGTATCCATCTTCTTGATCAGCTTGAAAGCAGGTGGTGTAGGATTGAATTTGACTGCAGCTGATACAGTTATTCACTATGATCCTTGGTGGAATCCAGCCGTAGAAAATCAGGCAACAGATCGCGCATGGCGTATTGGTCAGGATAAACCTGTTTTCGTGTATAAATTAATTGCTAGAGGAACTCTGGAAGAAAAAATTCAGGAATTGCAACAAAAGAAAGCGGATTTGGCCGATACGATTTTATCTACCGGTGAAATTCAAAATGTTCAGATTACACCTGAAGACTTGCAGACCATTTTTGAACCACTGAAAAACATGGTGGATGATGAAGTGGATTATCTGGAATCTGAACTGTATCCAACTGTTATTACGAGAAAATTGCGTAATTAATCATTTTATTCCTTTTTAAAAACGGCATTGATGATTCATGATCACGATGTCGTTTTTTGTTTTCTATCGTGCGGTTTAGGAATGTATGTTTGAACGATTTATGGACGTTTGAAACAAGTGTTTAGGAAAAGTAGGAAGTGTCTGATGAGAGGGCGGAATCGTTTCTTTGACATTAACACTGGATTGGCTATTTTGTATTAAAGATATCTATGGAAGAAATGCACGACAGATTTATCTGTAATTCAATGAATTAAGGAAAAGAAAATACGGATTATTTGAAATAGACAAATAAAATTTACTTGAATGTAAAAGTAAGTTTTTACAAGTTCAAACTTACCTTATAAGGAGATGTTTTCCTGCAATATAAAAATTAAACAAAACTTACATCAGGAAGAACAAGTCTATTTATTCTATGGAAAGTAGTAGTCTTTATTCATTTTAACAAGCTCGTTAGAATTAAGTGAAAACTTAAAATAATTCTCAATGAAATGTCTTAATACTTTTTGTCAAAAAAAGGTTAATGCCAATTCAAACATTTCTTTCGTTCAAAAATCAAAGTTTTTATGAATTTAAGATCAATACTAATCCATTGATTTAAATAGAATTTAAAACTTGATCAACTAAATTTTTATAAATTTTTCTTCTTTTTTTTTCATAAAAGCCTAAATATTTTGCGATGCCGTCCGTTAAGCATGTAACAGAGGTTGATTTGACAGATTTAAAAAAACCAGTGGATAGCCAATCCGGTGTTAAGAGACTCTGTCAAAAGATAAGAAGAAACAGAAAGTTAATCTCCTCT
>JAZUNA010000015.1:0-19231 GCA_045603905.1 Oxalobacter sp.
GTTATTGGGCATAACAAGATGAATATCTAAATCTGGTAAATACCAGTCTGGGAGAATTTGCTTGAGAGCATTTTGTTGTTGTAGAACCAATGTCTTAGGAATATATCCCACACCCATACCTGCAACAGTGAAATCTAATGCTGCAAATACACTATTAAAGCTGTGAGCAGGTGTAATGGTAATATGCCGAGTTTCATTTCCTTTACGCAATGACCATATGTTTCCTGGATGTGGATAGGAAATAAGGCACGGAAGATTTGCGAGATCTTCAGGAGAGCGAGGTATTGGAAAATTTTTCAGTATGTTAGGCGCAACGAAGAGACCATGTTCAACCGAAAGAAGTTTTCTTACTTTTAGGGAGGAATCTGGTAAGAAGCCAACTCTCATATCTAGATCAAAGGGTTCTGTTACAAAATCTGTCCATCTATCGGCAAATCGAATATGAAGTTGTATTTGCGGCCATGCGATTGCAAAGCTTTTTAATGCAGGCAAAATAAAGTTATAACTATCATTTGTTGTTGAAAAGCGTACAATGCCGCTAGGAGTATTCATGTTTTGAGAGATAGCCTCGCAAGCATTCATTGCATTTTCAACAATGTAGGCACAGTGCTCAAAAAACGTTTTACCACTTTCGGTTAACTCAACATTTCTTGAATTTCGTAGAAAAAGGGGGACTCCTAATGTTTTTTCCATTAAGGAAATACGGCGTGATAGCGTTGAAACAGGTACATCCAAAATTCGTGCCGCAATAGTAAAATTTTTTTGTTTGGCAACTTCAACAAAAAGAGGCATGTCATTCAAAATGCTTTTCATTGTCTGATCGTATCTGCGAAATGGCCATTTTTAAGTGAATGCAAATTGATACATTATCATTCCATTTTTGGAAAGTATTCTTTTATTTTAATTATTGCTTAGTTTGTTTGCAATGATTAAACTCGGTTAATAAATAAGCAGAAAGTGTTTTTAATATTTGATGCTTTCTTGCATGTTTTTATCGCATTTTTTATTCATATGAATAAAAAACATGAATGAAACGTTTTTTGATGTATGACAAAAAGATGGAAAAAAGAAAGTATTTCTTTTAATACTGATTTTTCTAAAACTTTAAAATTTATCTTTGCAGTATCCTGATCAGGAATTAATAAATATTGGAACAATTTTAATTTAAGTGTTATAGGAAAAGAGAGAAATGAGCGGCTTGTCATTAAATAAAATAAATCGATGGGGTTTATTATTTGCCGTTATTGCTTGCATAACTGGATGTAAAGAAGAAGCTGCTCCTGTTCAGCATAATCCCAAAGTTACTTATTTAACGGCACAAATGAATAATGTGCCACTTATTACGGAATTGCCAGGACGAGTTTCAGCATTTCTTGTTTCAGAAGTTAGGCCACAGGTAAGTGGTATTATTCAAAAACGCCTTTTTAAAGAAGGTACAGATGTTAAAAAAGGTGAACAGTTATATCAAATAGATCCAGCACTTTTTCAAGCTACCTATAACTCTGCTCGTGCTGATCTAGCTAAAGCCCAAGCGAATGCTTTTTCTGCACGTCTTAAAGCGGAACGTTATAGCAAAATTGTTGGTATTAACGCAGTCAGTAAACAAGAATATGATGACGCGATTGCCGCTCGTGATCAAGCCAATGCCGCTGTTCAGGCTGCAAAACAGGCAGTAGAAACAGCACGAATCAATTTGGAATACACAAAAGTTTTATCTCCTGTGACAGGGCGTATTGGTCGCTCTTTCGTCACTCCAGGTGCGTTAGTAACCCAGAATCAATCAACCCCACTTGCAACTGTGCAGCAATTATCACCTGTTTATGTAGATGTCACTCAATCTAGTACAGATCTTTTGAAATTGCGCCGCTCTTTAGCAATAGGTGAAGTTCAAGATGGTACTCACAGAGGAACAAAAATTAAATTAAAACTCGAAGATGGAACTCCTTATGCCAAAATTTCTGGGGAAAAATTAAACAATAATCAACCAGATTGGATTTTAGGTGAATTACTCTTTTCTGATGTCACCATTGAACAGAGTACAGGTGCAGTAACTTTGCGAGCCATATTTAAAAATCCTGATCTTATTCTTTTACCTGGAATGTATGTCAGAGCAGTTATTGAAGAGGGTATTAGAGAGAATACGATTTTAGTTCCTCAAAAAACCGTAATGCGTGACGCTAAAAATAGACCCATGGTCTATGTATTAGTAAAACAAAATCCTTTGCCGCAACAAGAAACTGATGATAAGGATAATAAAACAGTTTCTTCTGAAACATTGGGGGAGAATGATTTTTATGTCGCTACCCGATATGTCACTTTGGATCGGGATTATAAAAATAACTGGTTAGTTATCGATGGTTTGGAACCAGGTGATAAGGTACTAACAGATGGTTTTCAGAAAGTCAGGGAAGGAATAGTTGTAACAGGAGAAGCAATTCAATCTGAAGTGGTAAAAGAAGCGATTATGGCTGCTGAAAACCAAGATATGAATATCTCCAAGAAAAATCAGTCTGAATTGAAGCCTAATTTAGATAAAACTAAAGAAAAGGCGGAGTAATACATGGCAAGATTCTTTATTGATCGCCCAATTTTTGCATGGGTTATTGCTATTCTGATTATGTTGGGTGGAGCTTTGTCCATCTCCACTTTACCTATAGCACAGTATCCTTCTATAGCATCTCCAGAAATTGCTATTACAGCGAGATATCCTGGTGCTTCTGCAAAAACACTTGAAACAACAGTAACTCAAGTTATCGAGCAACAAATGAAAGGGATCGATAACATGATTTACATGTATTCAAGTAGCGATTCTTCTGGACAGGCCACTATTAGTTTAGTGTTTGAATCCGGAACCAATGTCGATATTGCCCAAGTTCAAGTACAAAATAAATTGCAGTTGGCAACTCCACTGTTACCCGAAGAAGTACAAAGGCAAGGTCTTTCTGTAGCAAAATCAGTTAAGAATTTCTTAATGCTTGTCAGTTTGATTTCCGAAGATGGCAGAATGGATGGCGCTGATTTAAGCGATTATATTGCAAGTAATATTCAGGATCCGATAGGTCGTCTTAATGGTGTTGGTGATACGCAGATTTTTGGATCTCAGTATGCGATGCGCATATGGTTAGACCCATCAAAAATGGATCAATATAAGTTAAATCCATCTGATATTGTAAATGTAATAAAACAACAGAATGCACAAGTAACCGGAGGACAGGTTGGTGCAGCACCAGCATTGCCTGGTCAAGAAATTAATTTAACGATTATTGCTGCTGAACGTTTTGAAACAGTTGAACAATTTGAAAATATTTTTATCAGAACGAATTCAGATGGTTCTTCTGTCTTTTTAAAAGATGTCGCACGAGTAGAATTAAATAATGAGATATTTTCGTCTGAAGCTTTTTATAACGGGAAGCCGTCTTCTGCTTTAGCAATTAAATTGGCCTCAGGTGCGAATGCATTAAATACAGCAGCTTTAATTAAAAAAGAGATTGAATCTTTATCTAAATTTTTCCCTCCAGGGGTCAAAGCAGTTTATCCCTATGATACGACACCGTTTGTCAAACTTTCTATTGAAGAAGTTTTTCATACGTTAGGAGAAGCCATTATTCTGGTTTTTCTTGTAATGTATTTATTCTTGCAAAATTTTAGAGCAACGTTGATTCCAACTATTGCTATTCCTGTTGTTATTTTAGGTACGTTTGGTGTTTTAGCTTTAACGGGGTTTTCTATTAACTCTTTGACCATGTTTGGTATGGTTTTAGCAATTGGATTGCTGGTTGACGATGCAATTGTGGTTGTAGAAAACGTTGAAAGGATCATGCATGAGGAGCATATTGGTCCAAAAGAAGCAGCGAAAAAATCCATGGATCAAATTACAGGTGCTTTGGTTGGTGTTGCCATGGTTATTTCGGCTGTTTTTGTTCCAATGGCCTTTATGAGTGGTTCAACTGGCGTAATTTATCGGCAATTCTCTATTACTATCGTAACAGCCATGATACTGTCTGTTTTGGTTGCTATGATTTTGACACCTGCCCTTTGTGCAACAATGTTGCCAGATGTCATGAAGCATAAAACAACAGGTTTTTTTGGTCGTTTTAATGTGTGGTTTGATAAAGTTTCAAATCGCTATCAAGGAGGGGTTTCTCGGGTTATATCTAAGCCAAAACGATATTTGCTAGCCTTTGTTGTAGGGGTAGGATTGATTTGTTATATGTTTTGGCGCTTGCCATCAGGTTTTTTACCAGATGAAGACCAAGGAATGATGTTCGTTCAGGTTACTTTGCCAACTGGTGCAACGTTTGAACGTACACGAGCAGTACTTAAAGAGATTGATACCTATTTTCGTGAAGATGAAAAAGATTGTGTAACAGGAGTTATGACTGTCGCAGGATTTAGTTTTGGTGGTAGTGGACAAAATGCCGGGTTAGCGTTTCTCCGATTGAAAGATTGGAGTGAAAGGAAAGGTGAAGGGCAAGATGTGTTTTCGTTAGCTAAGCGTGCGATGGCAAGATTTTCACAAATCCAGCAAGCAAACATTTACGTTTTTGCGCCGCCTGCTGTACCAGAGTTAGGTAATGCAACAGGTTTCGATTTTGAATTAATTGATAGGGCAAATCAAGGTCATGAAGCGTTGATGAATGCAAGAAATTTGTTGTTAATGAAAGCTAATCAAAACCCAGATCTACAGGCTGTTCGTCCAAATGGTCTTGAAGATGTTGATCAATATGTACTGGATATCGATCTTGCTAAAGCAGGAGCACAAAATCTGTCAAAAGGTGAAATTAATACTTCTATTGCTGCCTATTGGGGTAGTTCTTATGTGAATGATTTTATGGATCGTGGAAGGACGAAGAAAGTATATATCCAGGCGGATGCACCATATCGTATGCAAGCAAAAGACTTCGATAAATATCGTATTCGTAACGCGAGTGGAGAAATGGTTCCTTTTTCTTCATTTTTATCCATGAGCGTAGAGAAAGGATCTCCAAGGTTAGAAAGATACAATGGTTTACCTTCAATAGAAATTCTTGGGTTGCCCAGTGGGAATAAAAGTACTGGTCAAGCAATGGACGCAATGGAACAACTTGCAAAAGAATTACCACCTGGTTTTGACTATTCTTGGACAGGTCTTTCATATCAGGAAAAAATGGCAGGATCTCAAGCGCCAATGTTATATGCTATATCTTTATTAATTGTTTTCCTGTGTTTGGCAGCGTTATATGAAAGCTGGTCAGTGCCATTTGCAGTTTTGTTAGTTGTACCAACAGGTGTTATTGGCGCATTGGCTGGAATAATGTTGCGAGGTATGAGTAACGATGTTTATTTTCAGATTGGTATTTTGACAGTGGTTGGTCTTTCCGCGAAAAACTCTATCTTGATTGTCGAATTTGCCAAAGAAATGTACGAAAATGGAGAAGACCTATTTCATGCAACGGTTCATGCCGCGAGACTTCGTTTAAGACCGATTATTATGACATCTTTGGCATTTATTTTAGGTGTTATACCATTAATGATCAGCAGAGGAGCAGGATCAGGTGGACAAAATGCTATTGGTACAACAGTTGTTTGCGGTGTAAGTGCAGCCACTATATTGGGTATCTTCTTTACACCAATTTTCTTTATTTTAGTAAACAGTTTTTTCAAGTCGAAGAAAAAAATTAAACAAGTAGAAAAAGTTGTAGAAGAAAAAGAGAATGAATCTATTAAAGAAATACCTGAAAGTTAAAATACAAAACAGTTATCTTAATTGAATTTTTATATTCCTTACTGCCTTATATGGTATCAGGGGGTATAATAATAAATTCACTTATTGGCAGTTAACTTCTCTTTTTCGATACATCATGCTCATAATTCCGGGTTCTAATGCCCTATCTGCCTTTCGTGCGAAAGGGCTATTATCTCGTCTACAAGAAATTGATCCTGCAATAATTCATATTTCAGGGCGTTTTATCCATCTTGTAGATATTTTGTTTCCACTTTCTGATGAAGATATTCAACGTGTTGAGTCTCTTCTTGATTATGGAGAACCATTTTTAAGCGAAGATACAGGGATAGAATTTATTGTGGTTCCAAGATTAGGGACAATTTCTCCTTGGGCTTCTAAAGCGACGGACATTGCACATAATTGTGGAATAACACAAATAAAACGCATTGAAAGGGGTGTTTCCTTTTATATTCAGCGTCAACTTCATGCATTGCCATTAACGGAAGAATTAAGATTTAATTTGGCAAATATTTTGCATGATCGTATGACAGAAACGGTTCTGTTTGATAAAAAAGATTTGCCTGCAATTTTTACGGAATTGGAACCAACTCCTCTTGAATATGTGGATATATTGTCAAATGGAAAGCATGCACTTGATAAAGCAAATACTGATATGGGATTGGCTTTGTCAGAGGATGAAGTTGACTATTTGTACGATGCCTTTTCTAAAGCAAAACGAAATCCAACCGATGTTGAGTTAATGATGTTTGCGCAAGCAAATAGTGAACATTGTCGGCATAAAATTTTTAATGCTGACTGGACAATCGATGGGAAAAGGCAAGATGTGTCACTTTTTGGCATGATTAAGCATACCCATGAACTTCATCCCGAAGGAACAATAGTAGCGTACAAAGATAATGCTTCTATTATTGAAGGAACGGAAGTCATGCGTTTTTATCCTAGAGGTGATTTGTACGGACATGAGTATCAAACTTCAAACGAATTAACGCATATTCTTATGAAGGTTGAAACGCATAACCATCCGACGGCGATTTCTCCATTTCCAGGAGCTTCAACAGGAGCAGGAGGGGAAATACGGGATGAGGGTGCGACAGGTAGAGGCGCTAAGCCAAAGGCAGGGCTGACTGGTTTTACGGTTTCTAACCTTTTTTTGCCGGATGCTAGGAAATCTTGGGAAAATGCCTCTGATGTTGCTAAACCTAATAGTCAAACTGAAGAAGATATTTATGGTCGGCCGGATAGAATTGCTTCTCCATTACAAATTATGATTGATGGTCCTATTGGAGGCGCTGCATTTAACAATGAATTTGGTCGCCCAAATTTGGCAGGTTATTTCCGAACGTATGAACAAAATGTTGATGGTCAAGTTTTTGGTTATCACAAACCAATAATGATTGCGGGTGGAATTGGTAATATTTCGGATAAACACAAATATAAAAATGCTATTTTGCCAGGGAGTTTACTCATTCAACTTGGAGGTCCTGGAATGCGTATTGGTATGGGAGGCGGGGCTGCTTCTTCAATGGCAACAGGTACCAATACAACCGATTTGGATTTTGATTCCGTTCAAAGAGGTAATCCAGAAATGGAACGGAGAGCTCAAGAGGTTATTAACGCTTGTTGGGCAATGGGAGATGATAATCCAATTCTTTCTATCCATGACGTTGGTGCGGGTGGGTTATCGAATGCTTTCCCTGAAATTACGAATGATGCAAATAGAGGGGCGCTTTTTGATTTGAGATGTGTTCCGTTAGAAGAAAGCGGAATGTCACCTAAAGAAATATGGAGTAATGAATCTCAAGAACGGTATGTTTTAGCTATTGCCCCAGAAAATTTGTCCTTATTCGAAAAACTATGTCAGAGGGAGCGTTGTAATTTTGCTGTTGTTGGAACGGCTACAGAGGAACGTCAGTTACGCTTAATTGATCCACAATATGATAATAGTCCTGTAGATATGCCGATGGATGTGTTGCTGGGTAAACCACCAAAAATGCATCGGGATGTTGTTCATGTAAAACATGATTATCCATCAGTAAAAGTTTCTCATCTTAATTTGGAAGAAACTGCAGAAAAAATTTTACAGTTACCAACTGTTGGTGATAAATCTTTCTTGATTACGATTGGAGACAGAACTGTAGGAGGAATGACTTCTCGAGATCAAATGGTTGGTCCATGGCAAGTTCCCGTTGCTGATTGTGCTGTGACTTTGATGAGTTTTGAAGGATATGCTGGAGAAGCCATGGCAATGGGAGAAAGAACGCCTGCTGCTGTAGTAAATGCAGCAGCATCCGGGAGAATTGCTATTGGTGAAGCGATTACCAATATAGCTTCTGCTCCTATTCGTCAATTATCTGATATTAAGATTTCAGCAAATTGGATGGCTGCATGTGGACAGACAGGACAAGATGCTGCTTTATTTGATACGGTTAAAGCCGTAGGAATGGAATTATGTCCTGCTTTAGGGATTAGTATTCCGGTAGGAAAAGATTCTCTTTCCATGCGTACAACATGGCAGGATCAAGGCGTTAATAAAGAGGTTATTTCTCCAATTTCTTTGATTGTTTCTGCTTTTGCACCAGTTTATGATGTAAGAAAATCATTGACGCCACTATTAAAACAGGATGTCGATGAAACAGTATTAATGCTGATTGATTTGGGTCATGGGAAAAACCGTTTAGGTGCTTCAGCAATGACACAGGTAACTGGTCAAATAGGAAATGAAGTACCAGATGTTGATCATCCGGAAGCATTGAAAGCATTTTTCTCTGTTATTCAACAATTAAATAAAGCAGGAAAACTTTTAGCCTATCACGATAGATCTGATGGTGGTCTTTTCGCTACGCTTGCAGAAATGGCTTTTGTATCACGAACTGGTTTGCGTATTTCTCTTGATTCTTTAGTTAAGTCCGTAGTTGAAACAACTAATCAATTTGATATACAGGACAAAATATTTCGTGTTCTCTTTTCAGAAGAATTAGGTGCAGTTATCCAAATTCGAAAAGAAGATTTGAAATTGGTTCAACAGTGTATAAAAGACTACGAACTTGAAGATATCTCACATGTCATTGGTATGATTTCTGTTGACGGGAATTTAACATTTACATATCAAGACGAGACACTTTATTCACAATCAATTACTCATTTAAATCGTTTGTGGAGTGAAACTAGTTGGCGGATAGCTCGTTTGCGAGATAATCCTGCTTGTGCAGATATGGAATATCAGCGGATTGAAAATAGCAAGGATAAAGGTATTTCTCCTTTTGTACCATTTGATATGCAAGAAGATATTGCAGCTCCTTATATAGCGACAGGTGTAAGACCTAAAGTGGCTATTTTACGAGAGCAGGGCTCAAATTCACATGTGGAAACTGCTTTTGTTATGCACAAGTCTGGTTTTGCTGCTATTGATGTGCATATGAGTGATTTGATTTCGGGCAAAGTCAATCTTGTTGATTTCAAAGGTTTAATTGCTGTTGGTGGTTTTTCTTACGGCGATGTACTTGGAGCAGGGGAAGGTTGGGCAAAAACAATTCTTTTTAATGAAATGTTAAAAGAACAGTTTAGTCTCTTTTTTGAAAGAAAAGATAGTTTTGCATTAGGAATTTGTAATGGCTGTCAAATGATGAGTAATTTATACTCCATCATTCCGGGTGCTGAAAATTGGCCAAAATTTACAAGAAATAAATCAGAACAATTTGAAGCACGATTTACGATGGTAGAAATTCCAGAATCTCCATCTATTTTCTTTGCAGGAATGACAGGGTTGCGTACCCCTATTGTTGTTTCTCATGGCGAAGGTTTTGCTGATTTTTCTCAACAAGGAGATATTAATCAGGTAGATGTTGCCATGCGATATATAGATCATTCTGGTAAACCAACAGAAATTTATCCGTTCAATCCAAATGGTTCACCACAAGGAATTACATCTGTTACTACCAAAGATGGACGGTTTACAGTGTTGATGCCGCATGCAGAACGTGTATTTAGAACAGTTCAGCATTCTTGGCATCCTGATTCATGGGGAGAAGATTCTCCATGGATGCGTATGTTTAGAAATGCACGTAAATGGGTTGGCTGATGTAGAAGGCTGTGTATTTAATAAGAATAATTGGATTCTATCGTTAGCATATAATTATTTAGCATTAAAGTTACTTGACACAATTATGAAATCTTCTGAAATTCGCGAGAAGTTCCTTAGTTTTTTTGCTGATAAAGGACACACAATTGTACGTTCTAGTCCATTGGTACCAGCAAATGATCCTACTATGCTTTTAACCAACTCGGGTATGGTTCAATTTAAAGACGTTTTCCTTGGTATTGATAAACGTCCTTATACGAGAGCTACAACCGTACAGCGTTGTGTTAGGGCAGGAGGCAAACATAATGATTTAGAGAATGTTGGCTACACTGCTCGACACCATACTTTTTTTGAAATGTTGGGTAATTTTAGCTTTGGTGATTATTTCAAACGCGATGCTATTCTTTATGCGTGGGAATTGCTTACAAAGGTATATCAATTGCCGCCAGAAAAGTTGTGGGTAACTGTTTATCATGAAGATGATGAGGCTTATGATATTTGGGTAAAAGAAGTTGGTTTATCTGAAGAACGTGTAATTCGCATTGGCGATAATAAAGGTGCACGTTACGCGTCTGATAATTTTTGGCAGATGGCCGATATTGGTCCTTGTGGACCATGTAGTGAGATTTTTTATGATCATGGCCCTGATATTCCTGGAGGACTTCCTGGTACTCCAGAAGAAGATGGAGACAGATACATAGAAATCTGGAATCTTGTTTTCATGCAGTTTAACCGTGATGAGGAAGGAAATCTTTCTCCACTTCCAATGCCATGTGTTGATACGGGTATGGGTTTAGAAAGACTTGCTGCTGTTTTGCAACATGTTCATAGTAATTATGAAATTGATTCTTTCCAGAAATTAATTCAAGCAGCAGCTCGTGAAACTGGAACATCTGATTTGACTAACAATTCATTAAAAGTTATTGCTGATCATATTCGTGCAAGTGCTTTCATGATTGTTGATGGTCTAATTCCAGGTAGTGATGGTCATGGCTATGTTCTAAGACGTATTATTCGACGTGCATTGCGACATGGTTATAAACTAGGACAATCCAAACCTTTCTTTTATCGTCTGGTCAAAGACTTGGTTGGGGAGATAGGAGCTGCTTATCCTGAGTTAAAAGAGTCTGCTTCTCAAGTTGAGCGTGTTTTATTACATGAAGAGGAGCGTTTTGGAGAGACTTTAGAAAATGGAATGAAGATTCTTGAAGCCGCTTTGTCTTCTGAAACAAAAGTATTGGATGGTGAGACAGCTTTTACACTTTATGATACTTATGGTTTTCCTTTGGATTTAACTGCAGATATTTGCCGTGAAAAAGATGTCGTTTTAGATGAGGCAGGATTTGAGCAAGCAATGGAGCGTCAAAGGGCGACTGCACGTGCAGCAGGTAAATTCAAAATGAATGCGCTCTTGGATTATCACGGAGCAAATACAAAATTTGTCGGGTATACCAAGTTAGAAGAAGAGGGTAAAGTCGTTGCACTTTATGTCGATGGAGCTCCTGTTGAAAGAATTACTAAAGGTCAACAGGGCGTTGTCGTGTTGGATATTACTCCTTTTTATGCGGAATCAGGTGGTCAAGTAGGAGATAGTGGCTTTTTATATGCTCAGGATATTCGTTTCGAAGTCCAAGATACCCAGAAAATTCAGGCAGAAGTACCTGGGCATCATGGTGTGCTGATCGAAGGTACTTTAGCAGTTGGTGATGTTGTTACGGCTAATGTTGATTTAGATTTAAGAGCACAGACTATGCGTAACCATTCAGCAACGCATTTGATGCATAAAGCTTTACGACAAGTTTTAGGAAATCATGTAGCCCAAAGAGGATCGTTGGTAAATGCTGATAGAACGCGTTTTGATTTTAGCCATAATGCTCCATTGACGCAGGATGAAATTAATAAAGTTGAGGAAATTGTTAACCGTGAGATTTTATCCAATCAAGAAGTGAGTGCGAAATTAATGCCTTATGATCAAGCTGTAGCTCATGGAGCGATGGCACTTTTTGGTGAAAAATATGGAGATGAAGTTCGTGTTCTTGATATTGGATTTTCTTGCGAATTATGTGGAGGAACACATGTTTCAAGAACTGGGGATATTGGATTCTTTAAAGTGATTTCTGAAACAGGTGTTGCTGCTGGAGTAAGACGTGTAGAAGCTGTAACTGGTGTTATGGCTGTTGATTTAATACAGTCACTATCCAGAAAAGTTAATGAAGTTGCATTGGCCCTGAAATCACAGCCAGATGAACTGATTTCACGTATTCATCAAATGCAAGATCAAATACGAGGCTTAGAGCGGGAGTTGCTTTCTTTAAAAGCCAAATTTGCATCTAGTCAAGGCGATGATCTCGTTAATAAAGCGATAAATATTCAAGGTGTAAAAGTTCTTGCAGCAAAACTAGATAATGTCGATATTGCAAGTCTTCGCAATACGATGGATAAATTGAAAGACTCTTTGAAAACAGCAGCAATAGTACTTGCAACAGTAAATGAGGGTAAAGTTAGTTTAATTGCTGGTGTTACAAAGGATATGACAGCAAAAATAAAAGCAGGGGATTTGGTTAATTTTGTCGCGAAACAGGTTGGTGGTAAGGGCGGTGGACGTCCAGATATGGCACAAGCTGGTGGAACAGACTCTTCTGCGTTACCTCAAGCTTTAGAAAGTGTGAGTGCATGGGTTGAGCAGTCTCTTTCTGCATAGCAACAGAAGATGAGTGATATATTGTTTAACAAAGAAGTTGATGCACGTGGGCAGAAATGTCCCATACCGATTCTCTGGTCAAAGAAAGCACTAGCAGCGATGGAAAGTGGTGAGATACTTCGTGTACTTGCTACAGATCCATCAGCTGTAAGTGATTTTCGTTTTTTTACTCAACAAACAGGTCATATTTTTCTTGAACAATTAGAATTAGATGGGGAGTACACCATCTATTTGAAAAGAAAATAATTTCTACTATTTTGTCGGTTTTTAATGTGAATCTGCTATTGGAGCGATAGATGAAGGTTCTCGTATGTGTTAAATGGGTTGTAGATGTTAATACAAAGATCAGAGTAAAGTCTGATAAAAGCGGAATTGAAACTGAAAATCTCAAAATGGTTATGAATCCGTTTGATGAAATTGCAGTTGAAGAAGCTGTTCGTTTGAAAGAATCTGGAAAGGCTTCCGAAGTTATTGTTGTTTCTTGTGGTGTTGAGAAAGCGCAAAATATTTTGCGTATGGCATTAGCTATGGGTGCTGATCGTGCAATTTTAATTCATACAGATGATCCATTACAGCCACTAGGAATAGCAAAATTATTAAAAGAATTAGCTAACCGAGAATTGCCGCAACTTATTTTATTAGGTAAACAATCAACCGACGATGATGCCGCACAAACAGGACAAATGTTGGCTGCCTTATTAGATTGGCCTCAAGGTATTTTTGTTTCAGATTTAAAAATTGATGGTAATGTCGCTCAAATAATCCGTGAAATTGATGAAGGAACAGAGAAGTTATCGATAGATTTACCTGCGGTTATAACAGCAGATCTACGTCTAAATGCACCTAGATATGTTACTTTGCCAAATATGGCGAAAGCGAGAAAAAAGCCAATAGAAGTTATAACACCACAAGAGCTGAATGTTTCTATTAAATCTCGTTTAGAACTATTACAAGTTGAAGAACCCGCTGCACGATCCGGTGTAGAAATATTGCCAGATGTGGAAAGTTTGGTTGATAAGTTAAAAAACGAAGCTAAAGTTATTTAATATTTGTTGGAATTGTATGTCAGTACTTGTCATTGCAGAACACGATCATAACGAGCTAAAAAGCACTACAGTTAGTGCAGTTGCTGCTGCAAAGTTATGTGGAAATTCAGTCGATATTCTAGTAATGGGGTATCAATGCGAAAATATTGCAAAAATAGCAGCAACACTCAAAGGCGTCAGCCAAGTCTTGTTAGCTGATTCGCAATCTCTTCAATATGGGTTGGCAGAAAATGCAACTGAACAGGTATTATCAATTTCTGCTGGTTATAGTCATATTTTAGCGCCAGCTACTACGTTTGGAAAAAGTGTTTTACCTCGAGTTGCTGCTCGTTTAGACGTTGAATTTGTTTCTGAAGTAATTGAAATTGTGTCTGTTGATACGTTTAAACGGGCTATATATGCGGGTAATGCGATAGCAACAGTAAAGTCAATAGATCCAATAAAAGTATTAACAATAAGACCAACTGTTTTTTTACCAGAAGAAGGAACAGGTGAGGCAATAATCAAAAGTATTGAAACGGTTTTGGATACTAAAAAATCAACTTATCTTTCTCGTGAAATTGAGAAGTCAGGTCGTCCTGATCTAACTATCGCTAAAACAATTGTTGCCGGAGGACAGGGAGTTAATTCTATTGAGGATTTTAAATTAGTAGAAGCATTAGCAGATAAACTTGGTGGTGCAGTTGGTGCGTCCCGTGCAGCTGTAGATGCAGGTTATGTCAAAAATGATCTTCAGATTGGGCAGACTGGAAAAATTGTTGCACCTGATCTTTATTTTGCAGTAGGTATTTCTGGGGCTATACAACATATTGCAGGTATCAAAGATGCCGGAACAATAGTTGCAATCAATCAAGATCCTGATGCACCTATTTTTAGTGTCGCGGATTATGGATTAATTGGTGATTTGCATACGATTCTTCCAGAGTTGATAGAAATGCTATAAAACCTATTTTTAATCTGGATTGAGTAAACAAAAGCAGTTAACTACATTTAACTGCTTTTGTTATTTATATAAATATTATTTAGCGAATTTAAGCTATAGATATTTCTAATGCAGATTAGTTGACGTTGCTGTTGATTGTGGAATTTCTGTAAAAATTTTAGCAATATCAATGGCATCAAAATGATATGCTTGTCCACAGAAATCACAGTTAACAGTTAAAGTTGAACCTGCTTCATTTAATGCACTATTAACTTCCTGTTCTCCAAGCATACGCAACATGTCATTGACCTTTTCGCGGGAGCATGTGCAGGAAAATACAGGATGTTGTGGTTCAAAAGAAAGAATATCTTCCTCCCAAAAAAGGCGATGTTGTAGGGTATCAATATCGGTACTCAGCATTTCCTCTTTTTTTAAAGTAGCTGATAAAGCAATAAGATGTTCCCACTTTAGAGTTTCGGATTCGGATTGTTTACTTAAACCATCTTCTCCTGTTTTTTCGGGTAATTTCTGTAAGAGCAGTCCTCTACAAACATCTTTATTAGCAGCTAGTTTGATGCAAGTACTTAATTGCTCAGATTGCAACATATAATTTTCAATAATCTCAGCAATACTTTCGCCTTCTAAAGAGACGATACCTTGATAAGGTAATTGACCAGGAACCTTTTCACTCATGTCTAAAGTGATGACAAAGCGTCCACGACCTCGGGCATGAATTAAGTCTCGAAAGGTTGCATTTGGGGCAATGACAGCACCTTCTGCTAGTTTTGCTGTTGCTCTTACATGTAGATTTGAATCGCATTCGGCAACAAGTAAAACGACAGGGCCATCACCTTGTATCTGCATAATCAAAGAACCATTAAATTTGATATTACTAGCCAGTAAAATGGCGGCAGATAACATTTCACCTAATAAATTTATGACAGCGGGTGGATAGTCATGATTAGCTTGAACTTGTTTCCAAGCTTCAGATAAATCAACCAGTTCTCCTCGAACAGAAGCTTGTTCAAATAGGAATTTTTGTAGACGGTCTTTCATGATGTAAATCGCTATCAAAAAAGAGGTATTTTAGCTTAATAGCTAAATAACTTTATAGGAATACGAAAAAGCTAGTACTATTTTTTTTCGGTGACTTTATACACAAAATCTGTAGTAATAACATCTTCCATAGACAGTAAAGTAGCATTTTCTTTATATCGTTTTCTGTTGTTAACATAGTAACCAGCAGCTCTTGGAATTCTAAAAGCAACTCGTTCTTCCAGTTTTTTTGTCATTTTTACAGGAGCTCCCATTAATTGGGAATCAGGTTCAAATACTTTGTTTTCTGTAATTAAAGCTCCTGCTGCAACTAATGTGTTTTCACGGATAACAGAACCGTTTAAAACTTTAGCTCCTACCCCAATAATGACATTGTCATGGATAGTGCAGCCATGTAACATGACCATGTGACCAATGGTAACATTTTTACCTAATCGCATAGGATAGCCAGTATCCGTATGAAGGACACTACCATCCTGAATATTGGAGCCCTCTCCGATGACAATAAGATCATTATCTGCACGTATTACGACATTGAACCATATTGAAGCGTTTGCTTCGACAATGACGTTACCAATTAATGTTGCATTTGGTGCAATATATGCGGTCGGATGAATCTGTGGAGAAAACTCGCCCAGTTTATAAATGTTTGCCATAATTTTTCCTGTTTTTTACATCTATATCGTAGAAAAGACATACAGAATGTATGAATCGTAAGCTTGAATTTTATCTTCTAATGTTTTAGTGATGATATATTCCGCTCTCAATTTTATTAAATTTTGTTTATATCAAGATGAAACCTTCCAGATCAGAGTTTTTGAATCTTCGTGATATGCATTTTCATATTCGTCATTGGGGTAATCCTGGTGATCCTAAGCTTTTTTTGTTACATGGTTGGATGGACTCCTCTATTACTTTTCAGTTTATGGTAGATGCTTTTAGACATGATTGGCATGTCATTGCTTTAGATTGGAGAGGGTTTGGGCACTCATCTTATTCATTAAACGGTTATTGGTATCCAGATTATTTAGCCGATTTGGAAGCAATTTTGAATCATTATTCTCCAAATTTTCCAGTTCGACTTTTGGGGCATAGTATGGGAGGTAATATAGCTTGTCTTTATGCAGGTATTAGACCGAATCGTGTCAAGCAACTGATTAGTCTTGAGGGATATGGCATTATGCGAATGACTTCAGATCAGGCAACAGATCGGTATAGAAGATGGCTTGATTCTATACAACAGATTAATGAGCCAAGAGTTTATTCAGATTTGGAAAAGGTTATTGAACGTGTTAAACGGAATAACCCAAGGCTAACAGATGATCGTGCTGCGTTTATTGCATCAAATTGGGCAAAAAGAAATCCGAATGGTACATGGCAAATTTTGGCAGATCCGTTACATAGACGGGTTAATCCAATTATGATGAGAATGGATGAGGTATTAGAAACATGGAAGTTGATTACTGCACCTACATTAATGGTTGATAGTGAGTTCTCTTTGTTAGGTATGAGAATGGGAGATTATGCAAAAGCACGTGAGGAAATCAGACGACGAGCAACTGTTATACCTAATGTAAAAGTAGCGACAGTTAAACGAGCAGGACATATGGTTCAACATGATCAGCCGGAAATAATTGCAGAACTAATTGAAAAATTTTTATTTGATACGGAATAATTTAAATTATTTTTATTAAAACAATTTTTTCAATGTCATACTACAATAGTAATTTAAAGTATAGTTTGGTTTTCTCATGTTAAATGTAGATCTTCATTCCCATTCTAATTGCTCAGATGGTCTTTTGTCACCATCTGCATTAGTTAAAAGGGCGGTTTCTAATGGTACAAGAGCCTTAGCTTTAACGGACCATGATTTAGTCAGTGGACTGGGTCAAGCTAGAGAAGCTTGTCAAAAAGCGGGTATATATTTTGTTCCAGGTGTTGAAATATCTATTACTTGGCAAGGACGATCAGTTCATATTGTTGGTTTGCAAGTAGATGAAAAAAATGAAGATTTTATAAATAATTTAGATGCAAATCGTTCAGGACGTGTTGAACGAGCAATGGAAATTTCTAGACGATTAGAACAATTAGGAATTTCTGGTGCGTATGAAAATGTTCTTCAACAAGTAATGGATCCTATCGTTATTTCACGTAAGCATTTTTCTCGATTCCTTGTTGATGCAAAAGTTTGTTCTAATACAAATGAAGCGTTTGAACAGTATTTGAAAAAAGGTCGTCATGCATATGTTTTTCATGAATGGACCAGTTTAGAAAAAGCAGTAAATTGGATCAAAAGTGCTGGTGGAGTCGCTGTTATTGCTCATCCAGGACGTTATGATATTTCAAAGCAATCTCTTTTTGAACTGTTTGATACGTTTAAACAACTTGGTGGAGTCGGAATTGAAGTTGTAACTGGTAGTCATAGTCGTGAACTTTATCCTTATTTTGCAGACGTTGCAAAACATTATGGCTTTTTAGCATCTGTCGGTTCTGATTTTCATGCTCCAGGAGAAAATTATTTAGATGTTGGAAAAATTCCTGATCTTCCTGAAGGGCTTACTCCTATCTGGCATGATTGGTTTTAGTGTTCAGATATTTAATGTTACAGGATAAAAATTGTTATTCAAATCAAATAGAGTTTATTTAAGAAGAAAATTTTCTTGAAATAACATGATTTATTCCTATATAAATTGATATCTTTTTAAACCCCATTACTGGAGTTGAAAATAATGCGGATTATTCTTTTTATTCTTACTAATCTTGCTGTAATGCTGGTGGCATCTATTGTCCTTTCAATATTAGGTGTTGATAGGTATATGACAGCGCATGGTTTAGATTATTACTCTTTGTTTACTTTTGCTTTGGTATTTGGTTTTACGGGATCTCTGATTTCTCTTTTTCTTAGTAAAACTTTAGCAAAACGTAGTACAAGAGCCCATGTTATTACGACACCTTCTAATGAAACTGAAAGATGGCTTTTATCTACTGTTGAAAAATTAGCTAGAACAGCAGGCATTGGTATGCCTGAAGTTGCAATTTATGAGGGGGAACCTAATGCCTTTGCAACAGGAGCATTTAAAAATTCAGCATTAGTTGCAGTTTCGACAGGACTATTAAAAAGTATGACTCATGAAGAAGTAGAAGCTGTATTAGCTCATGAGGTGGCGCATGTTGCAAATGGCGATATGGTTACTATGGCTTTGTTGCAGGGCGTGGTAAACACTTTTGTTATTTTCTTGGCACGTGTAGTTGGTTTTGTTGTAGATAAGGCTCTTTCCAGAGATTCTGAAAATGAAGGTGGTGGCGCTGGTTATTTTATGACAGTGATTATATGTGAAATAGTTTTTGGTATATTAGCTTCCATTATTGTTGCATGGTTTTCTAGACGAAGAGAGTATAGAGCAGATGCAGGTTCTGTTAAATTAATGGGGCGACGCCAACCAATGATTTATGCATTACAGCGTCTTGGTGGTCTGCAATCTGGAGATTTACCTAAAAATATTGCTGCTGCTGGTATAAGTAATACGAGTTCATTAATGGCACTAAGTCGGAGGCCCGCGGTCTTAGGAAGACAACACTTAGCTACAACTCCTTGGCTCACAGAACGACATGGCTACGATCCGACTTAATGATTTATGCATTACAGCGTCTTGGTGGTCTGCAATCTGGAGATTTACCTAAAAATATTGCTGCTGCTGGTATA
>JAZUNA010000016.1:0-9877 GCA_045603905.1 Oxalobacter sp.
CCAACATGAAGCGTGACATATGCCAATCGAACGCCTTTATCCTGAATTTTGTTCATTAGAAATTGATCAAAATGTAATCCTGCAGTAGGTGCCGCAACCGCACCGGGAATACGTGCATATATCGTCTGATAACGCGTCTCATCCATCAATTCAGCCTGCCTTTCAATATAAGGAGGCAATGGCGTATGACCGTATTGTTCTAAAAGAGGAAGTACATTTTCTGAAAAATGTAGTGTAAAAAATTCACCCTGTCTTTGCCCAACCTGAACATCAAATGCATCAGCTAGGCGCAGTATGCTTCCATCCTTAGGCGCTTTGGATGCACGAATTTTTGCAATCGCATTTTTTTCATCAAAAATTCGCTCAATCAGTACCTCAACCATACCACCCGTTTGTTTTTGTCCAAAAAGACGAGCTTTAATGACTTTTGTATCATTAAAAATCAAAAGATCATTAGACGATATCAGCTCAGAAATATCAGAAAACTGCCAATCTTTTAAATTTTCTCCAACTTCCAAAAGACGTGAATGACTACGCTCAGATAAAGGCACTTGAGCAATTAATTCCTGAGGAAGATCGAAATCAAAATCAGATAATGTATACATGTTTAAACGCTAAATACCTGTCACATCAACAACAGAGGGTTCGTTTTTTGTAAGTGGTTCTTGGGAGTCTAATGTTTTATCAGTATGAAGACGCCCATAAAAACGGGTCATCTCTGCTAAATATGACGCATACCATCCTTCTACCTGATCCCAAGTAAAACGCCATTCCCAAGATCCTGTTGCCAAACCAGGTTCATTCATTCTATTAGATCCATCCAACCCAAGCACATCTTGCATCGGGAATATCGCATATCGAGCAATTGAAGCAAGTGCTGTTCGTATCAAATCCCAATGAATCCAATCACCGTGAACACTTAAATAACGTCTAACATAATCCTTTTCGTGCTCACTTGCCTGATCCCACCAACCACGCGTGGTATTGTTGTCATGCGTTCCAGTATAAACAACGGTATCTGACTCATAGTTGTGAGGAAGGTAAAAATTATTGGGATCATGATCGAATGCAAATTGCAAAATCCGCATTCCTGGAAAGTCAAAAGCCCTCCTTAGCTCCATAACTTCTGATGTAATGATTCCCAAATCCTCGGCAATAAAACTTAATGAGCCTAATTGCTTTTTAAGTGCTGTAAAAAATGCAACTCCCGGTCCTTTTTTCCACTTTCCATCCATTGCACTAGGCGAATCGACCGGTATTTCCCAATAAGCTTCAAAACCTCGAAAATGATCAATTCTGACAAAATCATACAATTTCATCATATGTCTCATTCGACTCGTCCACCAACGATAATCGTTTTTCGCTATTGCATCCCAGTTATATAAAGGATTTCCCCAACGTTGCCCCGTTTCACTGAATTTATCAGGCGGCACCCCTGATACAACTGTGGGTTGTCCGTTTTGATCAAGCAAAAAAAGCTCAGGATGTGCCCAAACATCTGCACTATTTAGCGAAACAAAAATAGGAACATCGCCAATAATTTGAATTCCATGCTGATTTGCATATTGTTTTAATTTGCGCCACTGTTCATGAAAACACCACTGGCAGAACTTCCAAAAATGAATGTCTTTGGAATACGTTTTACCAGCATCTTCCAAAGCCTTTTTATCTCGAAACGCCAGTTCTTGTGGCCAACTTTGCCATCCCTTGTCATCTTTTGTGTATATGCAATCAAGCGTTCGGAAAAGCGCATAATCATCCAACCATTTTTCATGTTTTTTGCAAAAATCAGTAAATGAATCAAAAGCTACTTTCTGAGGATGGGCAAAAAAACGATCCGAAGCTAAACGCAAACGCATCATCCTAAATGAAATAACTGCAGGATAATTAATACGCCAATGATTAAATGATGCGTCAGGAATTAACTCTTCTGGTAAAAGCCAACCTGCTTCTTGCAATTGTTCCAGATCAATCAAAAGAACATTACCGGCAAATGCCGATGGACTCATATAAGGAGAATTCCCCATACCAATATCGACCAATGGCAACATTTGCCATATGGTTTGGCATCCCACTCTTAGCCAATCAACAAAATGGTAAGCTGACTTGCCCAAATCACCAGAACCGTAAGGCCCAGGTAACGAAGTAGGATGAAGTAAAACACCACTACGTCTGGTCAATCTCATACGTTTAAAATCCGTTATCTGAATTTTGATATAACGAAAAAAGGAAAAAAGAATTCAAAATATCCTGACATAGGGTAAACCTTTTTTCAGGGATATCACTATTTTCTGACATTTTATCCTTTCACAAAAAAATTTTTTAATCGGGTTATCATTTCAATTTATGCAAATGTAAAAAGCGTGTGATATGTCATCCAAAAAAGCGACAACAAAAGCCAGTAAATTAGAGCGATTGGGATTACGTTCGGATATGGATTTTGTTTTGCATTTACCTATGCGCTATGAAGACGAAACACGCATTTTATCTATACACGAGGCCATGTATGTAATGGGCTCAGCGCAAGTTGAAGGAATCGTAACCGTCAGCGAAATTCAATATCGCCCTCGCCGTCAGCTTGTTGTCTGTATTTCCGATGACACTGGTGAATTATTCTTACGATTCATCCATTTTTACATGAGTCAACTCAAACAATTTGCCGTTGGAACGAGAGTTCGCGTAAGAGGAGAATTAAGACAAGGTTTTTTAGGCATGGAAATGGTTCATCCAGCTTATCGTATGGTCAGTGAAGATACGCCATTACCGGATTCATTAACCCCTGTTTATCCCTCAACAGAAGGCATTTCCCAACCTGTATTAAGAAAAGAAATAGCTCTGGCAATGAATCGTTTAAACTGGTTTGATACGCTTCCTCCAGAAATATTAAACCACCTGCAATTACCTTCATTTTCTGATGCTATTCGCCTTTTGCATAATCCTCCTCCAAATGTTGATGAACAAGCACTTATTAACAGGACACACCCTGCATGGAGACGAGTCAAATTTGATGAGCTTTTAGCACAACAGTTGTCTATGAGACGTGCTCACACTTTACGTCGAAAACAACTTGCACCCATGCTTTCCAGAACAGGAAAAATAACGAAAGGCTTGCAAAAGTCCCTGCCTTTTAAGCTAACTCAAGAACAAAACCGTGTTCTTTCAGAAATTATGGAAAGCATGGCTTTAGCTTATCCAATGCAACGCCTTCTTCAGGGAGATGTTGGAAGCGGGAAAACAGTTGTTGCCGCTTTAGCTGCAGCTAAAGCCATTGATAGTGGCTTCCAAGTTGCCATGATGGCTCCAACAGAAATTTTAGCGGACCAACATTTCCAACGTATTGCCCAATGGATGCGACCTTTGGGTGTTGAAGTTGCCTGGTTAACGGGTAGCATGAGAAAAAAAGAAAAGGAAACGGTGCTCGCCTTAATTGAATCAGGTCATGCCCATCTTGTTATCGGTACTCATGCTTTAATTCAGGATAATGTCCATTTTAAATCATTAGGTCTTGCCATTGTTGATGAACAGCATCGTTTTGGTGTTGGTCAACGATTAACTTTACGAAATAAAGGAGAAAGCAATAAAGACGAAATCCCTCATCAACTCATGATGAGTGCTACGCCTATTCCGAGAACCCTTGCCATGACCTATTATGCCGATTTGGATATTTCTGTTATTCGGGAATTACCACCAGGTCGAACACCTGTTCTGACTCGTCTCATTGATCAAAATAGAAGAGATGAAGTCATTACCCGCATTCATGCTGCGGCACTTTCAGGTCGTCAAATTTACTGGGTTTGCCCTTTAATCGAAGAATCAGAAGCACTGCAATTACAAACGGCAGAAGAAACCTATGCGATTTTAAAAGAAGCACTACCTGAATTGAAAATTGGTCTGGTCCATGGACGTTTGAAACCTGTTGAAAAACAATTGGTCATGGATGCCTTTGCAAAAGGCGAAATCCATTTGCTCGTTGCAACAACCGTTATAGAAGTCGGAGTGGATGTTCCCAATGCCTCATTGATGGTCATTGAACATGCCGAACGGTTTGGTCTTTCTCAATTACATCAATTACGTGGGCGTGTTGGACGAGGCAGTGCCGAAAGTGTCTGTCTTTTATTATACAAAGCACCATTGGGTGCCACTGCAAAACAACGATTAATGACGATGCGAGAAACCAATGATGGTTTTATCATCGCAAAAAAAGATTTGGAAATCAGAGGTCCTGGCGATTTTCTAGGAGCAAGACAATCCGGACAAGCCATGCTTCGTTTTGCTGATTTAGAAGAAGACACCGATTTAATAGAAGCCTCTCAAGCAATTGCGCAATCTCTTCTTGATGATCCTCATGAGTCCGCTAAAATGATTGTGGAATCGCATCTAAAACGTTGGCTTGGCAATGTTGAGGATTTCCTGAAAGTCTAGGAGGAAAAGTGGGAAAGCGACTACAGCTTTATCTACGGTTAATACGCATTGAACATCCCATTGGTTATATGTTAGTCATATGGCCAACGCTTTTTGCGCTTTGGATTGCTGCTAAAGGCTGGCCGGGTTGGACATTATTTTTAATTTTTACGATCGGTGCGTTTTTAATGCACTCTGCTGGATGCGCAATCAATGATTTTGCTGATCGCGATTTTGACAAACATGTCAAACGAACAAAAGACAGACCGGTCACTTCTGGAAAGATAGCCCCTTGGGAAGCTATTTTAGTTGCCGGCGTTTTATCATTCATTTCCTTTTTAATGATATTACAATTAAATGCATTGACACTGCAGTTGTCTGTTGTTGCCTTGATTTTTGCAGCAACTTATCCTTGGTTTAAACGTTTTTTTGCCATTCCGCAAGCCTACCTTGGTCTGGCTTTTGGCTTTTGCTTTCCTATGACTTTTGCCGCTGTTCAAGATACTGTCCCTATGACAGCTTGGTATTTAATGATTGGCAATGCATTTTGGACACTAGCATATGACACCCAATATGCCATGGTAGACAGAGATGATGACATAAAAATTGGCATGAAAACCTCTGCAATTACGTTTGGTCAATTCGATGTGGCTGCAGTTATGCTAAGTTATGCATTAATGCTGATAATTTTTTTCTTTGCAGGTTTACAAGCAGGTTTAGGTATCTGGTTCGTTTTAGGATTAATTGGTGCGGCTTTTTGCATGATTTTTCAATATCAGTTAATTCGAACCAGAGAAAGGATGAAATGCCATTTTGCTTTTCGTTTCAATAACTTGATTGGATTAATCATATTTACGGGTATATTACTGGACTATACGTTATCTTAAGGTTTATCCTATAGATTATCGGGATAGAAAAAATCTATCAAAATACCATTTATAAAAACCAGTTACTCAATAGTTTATTAACAGAAAGGATCATGAATCATGGATACAACAACTGACACAGGCGCAAAACTGATGGGTAATCTGAAATCGATTATTCAAGATGCAGAAAAAGTATTAGAAAACAGTACGCATCATGGAAGCGAAAATTTTTATAAAGCAAAAGAAAAATTGGAATCCACATTAGCGGATGCCAAATTTGCTTTACGTGAAATAGAAGATGTTGTGATTACAAAAGCAAAAAATGCAGCTGTTTGCACGGCAGAATATGCAAAAAAACATCCATGGCAAACAGTAGGGGCTGTTGCTGTTATTGGTGTGATGCTGGGTATGCTGATTGCACGCAAATAAGATTATTTCTAAATGAGCATTATTAAAAATTTTAGTAGCGTGGCGAGCACCTTGCACGCCATACTTCAAACGCGACTTGAGCTTCTCACTGTTGAATTACAAGAAGAAGCTCTGCGGTTAATTTCTTATTTCATCCTTGCCGTTATGGCACTTATTTGTATTGCCATAACGTTTTCGCTCGGCATATTTCTTGTCATAGTTTTATGCTGGGATAGCTATCGTATAATCGCTATTTGTGGACTCATGGTATTTTTTGCTCTAGCGGCATTACTCCTTTGCTTAGGCATTCGAAACAGTTTCCGTAACAAACCGAAAATGCTTGCCCACACAAGAAGTGAAATAGAAAAAGATCTGATGCGTTTGAAATCTGATAAGTAAGTACAGGCAGGAAGATGTCAGAAAAACCGAAATCATTAGCTGAGCGTCGTGAACAACTAATTGCTAAAAGTGCTATTCAAAGAGAACAATTGGTCGCTCTAATTGGAAATGCCTGGCAACCGGGTGCTGTTACCACAAGTAAAAACATTTTATTGCAAGCACACCAAAGTCCGCTGACATCAGCGTTCATGGCGTTTCTTGCATTCTTATTTTTCAGAAGACGTAATCTATTTTCGCTTCTAGCTATTGGTGTTGTTGTACACAAGACATGGAAAAGATGGCAACCCTATTTAAGTCCTGCTTTTGACTGGATCAAAAAACGAGTATCCAAAAAACGTTAGTCTTTTAGATTCAAGCTGGTTGCTTTCCAAATTCCTGACCGAGTTCCACACTTCTGTCTGCTGCTGCTTTTGCCGCAGAAATAATCAAGTCTTTAAGCTGATTATTTTCCATAACAGAAATAGCTGCAAAGGTTGTTCCTGCAGGAGAAGTTACCCGTTCACGCAAAACAGTAACTGCTTCTGTTGATTGCACAGCCAATTCACTTGCTCCTTGGAAAGTTGCCAATGCCAAAGCGGAAGCCTGATCTTTATTGAGCCCCAATGCTTTTCCTGCCGCTTCCAAAGCTTCAATAAAATAAAACACATAAGCAGGACCACTACCGGAAATCGCTGTTACAGCATCTAGCAGGTTTTCTTGGTCAAGCCATAAAGTCATTCCAACGGCTTGCATAATCGTTTTAGCAAGTTGTTTTTGTTCGCTAGTCACTGCATCCATAGCAAACAAACCTGCTGCACCTTTTCCAATCAAAGCTGGTGTATTTGGCATGCAACGCACAATATTGCCATAACCTTTTAACCATCGAGAAAGGTCTGTTGTACTAATTCCTGCTGCAATTGACAAAACAAGCTGATTTTGAACATGAGGTAAAAGCTGAACGACAACATCATATATTTGCTGTGGTTTAACCGCCAAAACAATGACATCACAATTTTGCAATTGCTGATCTATTTCTGTTGCTGTTGTCACGCTAAATTGATTTTGTAGTCGGGAAAGTGCCTCAGGATTTAAATCGACCACATGAATTTTAGGCTTAGGTGTAACTTTACTTGCCATTCCCTCAATTAACGCGGATGCCATATTTCCGCCACCAACAAATCCCACACTTAATGGATTTTTCATATTAGTTCCTTACTCCAAAAATAGCTGTTCCTATGCGAACAATCGTTGCTCCTTCAGCAATAGCAGCATCCATATCTGCTGTCATTCCCATGGAAAGCGTGTCTAAATCATATCCTTCATTTCGCAATTGATCATACAATTGTTTTAACCGACGAAATGGTTCATGTTGTATTTCTTTGTTTTCTTCTGGCTCCGGAATAGCCATCAATCCTCGCAATTTGAGACGGGGAAGGGCTGATACACTCTTTGCAAGCGCCAATATCGCCTCTTCATCAACTCCACTTTTACTGGCTTCCTGACTGATATTGACCTGCAAACAGACATTTAATGGTGGCAGATTTTCCGGTCTTTGATCTGACAACCGTTTTGCAATTCTTTCCCGATCGACAGAATGAACCCAATCAAAATGAGCCGCAATACCGCGTGTTTTATTACTTTGAATCGGTCCAATAAAATGCCATTCTAGATTCAAATCAGGAGCTAGCATTTTTATTTGTTGTATCTTATTAACGGCTTCTTGCTCGTAGTTTTCGCCAAAAGCTACTTGACCTGCTTTTGCCGCTTCAATGACAGCTTGAGCAGGACATGTTTTTGATACCGCAAGCAAACGAACGGAATCAGAAGATCTGGCAGCTTTTTTTGAGGCTTCCAAAATATGATTTCGTACTGCTTGCAAGTTTATACTTATTGAGGACATAATCTTTTTTTATAGTGAATGCCTGTAAATTATAGGCAAACCTGTCTTGATATGTCTCTGTTTCTGCACAAAACTATCAAGTATCATAAAAAAAAGATTTTTACAGGAGACAAATAATATGAGTGGGTTGATGTGGCTGCTGGTTATTGTACTTATTATTGCTGCCATTATTGCCAAAATAAAACGGTCTGCGCGTGTAGTGATTTTCAAAAATGATGATTTCCATAATGCCAAAGCAAATCATCAAAACGATTTTAATCAACGAGTTCAAGGTTTGCGAAATTCAAACGTTGAACAAATGGTCTCCTGTGATAAATGCGGCATTTACGTTCCGGCTTCTGAAGTCATTTTTAGGGAAGGAAAAGTATATTGCTGTGAAGAGCATAGCCACTAATTTTTAAAATATGCTGTCTTTTGACGAAAAGGGGTGGTGCTTAGAAGCAACATGCCTAACCTCTCCCAATTTTGATAATCGGCCATCTGATATGCCGATTGAACTTATTGTTATTCACAATATCAGTTTGCCGCCCGGACAATATGGTGGCCCGTACATTTCCGATTTTTTCTTAAACAAGTTGGATTGTGATCTCCATCCGTATTTTGATCAATTGCGATCCTTGGAAGTCTCTTCTCATTTTTTTATCAGACGAGATGGACAGCTTATTCAATTTGTTTCTGTTTTAGATAGAGCTTGGCATGCTGGTGCGTCTACATTTCAAGGACGATCTCGATGCAATGATTTTTCTGTCGGAATCGAAATGGAAGGAAGTGATTACGAAGCTTTTACTGATATCCAATATGAAGTATTGGCAAAACTGACTACCGCACTTTGCCAGAATTATCCAATAAATGCCATTACGGGACATCAACATATTGCGCCACTTCGAAAAACTGACCCTGGTCCTTATTTTGATTGGGATTTATATCAAAAAACAATACAAAATTCTTCGGATATTGCAGCCAATTTTTACCGAGAACCACAACAAACTGAAAACAGTTAGTAAGTAAAAAAGTTTTCAGCTGAAGATACGGTCATATACATAGAAAACAATTCCTTTCGGATAATATTACACTCCCGCATCGTAATAAAATTAACCCATCTGGAACAATATTTCTGCATTAACGGAGCAATACATGCTGTGATTTGCTTAAGTCTTTCTGCATTTTGCAAAATTCTTTTTTCATTAACAAAATTGCAGAAAAGTTTGCGCAAAACATAATTTGATAAGTTCATTTTTTGTTTACACTTGGCTCCAATTTTGCTTTTTCTGTTCCATCATTAAATAACGCTTACCATTTTATTGAGAGCTTAAAATAGACCATCTGCGAACTCAAAATCGCGTTGAAAGTCGCATCAATTCAGTTTTGCCATTAAATAGCCAATCCGGTGTTAAGAGACTCTGTCAAAAGATAAGAAGAAACAGAAAGTTAATCTCCTCTGGAAAGATTTAAAAAGCCAAAAAGGAGAAATGAAATGGCACAAGTCATTAACACCAATATCACTTCGTTGAACTCTCAACGTCATTTGAATCAGACAAATTCTGCTCTCTCCAGAGCAATGGAGCGTTTGTCTTCCGGTAAACGGATTAACACAGCAAAAGATGATGCAGCAGGTCTGGGTATTTCTGCACGTATGACCACTCAAGTCAACGGTATGAACCAAGCGATTCGTAATGCTAATGATGGTATTTCCATGTCACAAACTGCAGAAGGTGCATTATCCACTTCTGAAGAAATGTTGCAACGTATTCGTACCTTGGCAGTTCAAGCATCCAATGCAACTAATGCATCCATTGACCGTCAGGCAATGCAGGATGAAGTTAACCAATTAACTGCCGAATTGAATCGTATTGCTCAAACTACCACATTCAACGGTCAGAAGATTCTGGATGGTACGATGGGAGCTCAGAACTATCAGGTTGGA
>JAZUNA010000017.1:0-19826 GCA_045603905.1 Oxalobacter sp.
AATCTCATGCGTTCATTCTTGGATATTGCCAATCGTGGCATTATTCGCTAATTATTAAAGTAGGTTGCTTTTAAGATGTCTGTTAGGCAACGGAGTATATTTGTCGTTTCAAAGGATATCGTACGATGAAATCGATTGCTATGGTTGCCGGAGAAGTACCTGGAGATATTTTAGGCGGACATCTTTTATCGGCTTTGCGTCCGCAAGTGCCAGACACACTCATTCATGGAATTGGTGGGAAAAATATGGCACAGTATGGATTCGTCAGTAATTGGCCTATGGAGAAACTGTCAGTAAATGGTTTCTTTGAGGTTTTTTCGCATTTTTTTGAATCCAAGGGTATTCGGGATAATTTACAACAAAGCCTGATTGAACAAAAGCCAGGTGTTTTTGTTGGGATTGATGCACCTGAATTTAATTTAGGTCTGGAAATTCAACTAAAAAAGGCAGGTATTCCAACAGTTCATTTTGTTGGACCATCTGTTTGGGCATGGCGAAAAGGGCGAATTAAAACGATTGCAAAAGCGGTCTCCCGTATTTTGGTTTTATTCCCATTTGAAGTAGAAATTTACGAAAAAGCAGGTATTCCTGTTACTTATGTGGGACACCCAATGGTAAAAGGGATTCCTTTTGAACCCGATGTGGCTGGAGCACGCGCAGACTTGGGTTTGCATATCGATAAACCCGTTGTAACCGTTATGCCGGGTAGTCGGATGTCTGAAATTAAATACAATGGGGATGCCTTTATTGGTGCGATTAAAATCTTGGCAAAACGAGATCCTTCTATTCAGTTTGTTGTGCCTATGGCAGGAGAAAGACAACAACAATTATTTACTCAAAAACTAGAGGAAGCCAAATTGAATGATGTTTCATTAAAAATCATTCAAGGACAATCACATCGTGCGATGGAAAGTGCTGATACCGTATTGGTTGCTTCTGGTACAGCAACACTTGAAGTTGCTTTATATAAAAAACCCATGGTAATTGGTTATCGATTGATGCGAGCAACCTGGGAAATTGCTAAACGAGCAGTAACCCCTCCTATTGGCTTACCTAACATTTTAGCTCGGGAAATGATTGTGCCCGAGTTCTATCAGGATGATGCTTCTCCAGAAAAATTAGCTGATGCAGTCTGGAAACAGCTACAGGATGAAGCAAATAAAAGAATTCTATATGAGCGTTTTTGCGATATGCATGAGTCCTTGTTAAGAGATACTGCTGCATTAAGTGCACAAGCTGTATTGGATGTCATGAATGGAAAATAATATAGTCGCAATACAAGCGAGTTTTTCTTTTCCAGAAGAAGCCGAACTTATTTGTGGTGTGGATGAAGCGGGAAGAGGACCTATTGCAGGACCGGTTTATGCCGCTGCCGTTATTTTGGATCCTATGCGTCCAATTGAGGGACTCAAAGATTCTAAAAAATTGTCTGAGGCAAAAAGACAAAATCTAGCTATTCAAATTCGTGAAAATGCGTTGTCATGGGCGATAGCCAAATGTACAGTACAAGAAATTGATGAGCTTAATATCTTGCACGCCACTATGTTAGCCATGAAAAGAGCGGTTGAAAAACTTGCTGTAAACCCCACGCTAGCATTGATTGATGGAAATCGTTCTCCTTTACTTTCGATACCTTCTCAGGCTATTGTAAAAGGTGATGATAAAGTAGCTGCTATTTCTGCTGCCTCTATTCTTGCAAAGACAGAACGCGATCAGGCGTTACTCGTTTTACATGAGCAATATCCCCAATATGCATTTGATCGTCATAAAGGATATCCAACCGCTTTGCATTTGAAAAGATTGCACGAATATGGCGTATCTCCTGTACATCGTACGTCTTATGCGCCTGTGAGAAAATTGCTTCAAAACAATTTGTAAGGCTTAAAATGAAGCAGATTACCTCAAAAAATAATCCTCTTTATCGTGAAATACGACAGCTAGCCAATAGTGCACAAGCTCGACGCAAAAGTACTAAAACCATATTGGATGGCATTCACTTGTGTCAGTCGTATTTATTGCATATTGGTAATCCTCTTTTTTGCATACTGAATGAAACAGCAAAAGATACGCCTGAAATTGCGGAAATCATTGCAACTTGTCTAACTAGAAAAGTCACTTGCATTCTGTTACCGGATAGTTTGTATCAGGGATTAAGTCAAGTTGAAGAGGGGGTAGGTATTCTTTTTATCATAAACCCACCTATATATTCTTTTCCAAAAAAAATAAAACAAACAGCAGTTCTTTTAGATCGTGTTCAAGATCCAGGTAATTTGGGCTCCATTTTACGTAGTGCTTCTGCAGCAGGTATTTCACAGGTTTTTTGTAGTAAAGGTACAGCATCAGCATGGTCTCCTCGTGTATTGCGAGCAGGCATGGGCGCTCATTTCATGATTCGAATTTACGAAAATGTTGATTTAGAGTCATTGATAGAGCAATCCAATATACCTGTTATTGCAACTGCATTAACGACCACGCAAACGATATATGAATTTAATCTTAAAAATGAGGTAGCCTGGCTTTTTGGACATGAAGGGCAAGGTGTAGCAGAACTTTTACAGAAAAAAGCGGACATAAAATTAAGAGTACCTCATGTAGGAAAACAAGACTCATTAAATGTTGCAGCTTGTGCTGCAGTTTGTTTTTTTGAACAATTGCGCCAAAAACAATAAGGTAACGCATCATGAAATTAGATTTTTTACGTCCTGATCAGCAGATTCGGGATTTACGTCAGTTAAATTGGCCTTTGGGATTAAAAATACTGGTTTTAGCGCCGCATCCCGATGACTTTGATGCAATTGGTGTGACATTGAAATTTTTTCATGAGTCAGGTCAGGAAATCTATGCAGCCGTTTCTGTGACTGGTAGTGGTATTGATGAAGAATATGGCGCAGGCTTATCAATAAAAGATAGACAAAATCTTCGCATCAAAGAGCAAAAAGACAGTATTCGTTTTTTTGGATTACCAGAAAAAAATTTGTCTTTTCTATATCTGAATAATGAGGCGGATGATCAATTAGCGGATGACTTGCAAAACGAAAAAACATTAAGAGATATCATTTACCAATTAAAACCGGATTTATTGTTTTCTCCACATGGTAATGATACAAATCGAGCTCATCGAGCTATGTACTCACTGGTATCTCAAATTGCACATAAAGTCGATTGGCCTATTGCGTTGATGTTAAATCGAGATGCAAAAACACTTGATATGAGAACGGATTTTTATCTCGCCTTTGATGAAGTCGAAGCACAGTGGAAAGGCAAGTTATTGCGTTTCCATGATTCACAGCATCAGAGAAACCTCAAAACACGAGGATATGGTTTTGATGAACGTGTTTTGAGATTAAATCAAGCTATTGCAAAAGAATTAAAACTTGATTTGCCATATGCTGCTGCTTATGAAGTATGTATTTTTGATTAAACGCGATTACTGTTTTTCTCTTTTGCTGATTCCAATTCATGAACAATGGTTGAAGAAATTTCTTCAATGGATTTGTGCGTGGATGATAAAAAGATAATACCTTCTTTCTCCATGATCGCTTCTGCTTCAGCAACTTCATATCGACAGTTTTCTAAAGAAGCATATTTACTATTAGGTAAACGGGCATTGCGTATCTGAGATAAACGTGTTGGACTGATACTGAGTCCAAACAGTTTATTTTTAAAAGGATTTAAAGCAGAAGGTAACGCCTTTCTTTCAAAATCTTCAGGAATAAGAGGGTAATTTGCCACTTTTAAGCCATACTGAATGGCAAGATAAAGGCTTGTTGGCGTTTTACCACTTCTGGAAACGCCTAAAAGAATGACATCAGCACCGGCTAAATTGGCATTGGATTGTCCATCGTCATGTGCAATGGTAAAGTGGATTGCTTCAATACGATTTTCGTATTCATCCGTTCCTGTATTTTGGTGACTCAATCCAATTTCTTGTTTGGCTGTCGTTCCTAGTTCACTGGTTAATTGTTCAATGAGCGGTTGCATAACATCAATATGCAAGGCATTGGCTTGATGAAGAACAGAAATGAGTTCAGGTTTAACGAGTGTTGAGAAAACGATAGGTCTACCTGCACTTTTAGGTGCTCTTTGAATCCGTTCAGTAATTTCCTTTGTTTTTTCTAAAGTATCAACAAATGGAACCCGAATTTTTTGGACCGGAATTTCAAATTGACTTAACACTGAACGCGCTAAAGCTTCAGCTGTTAAACCGGTACCGTCAGAAACGATATACACTTGGCGCATGGGTTGTGAAGTATTTCCTGTCATAAAAATAAAGCGTTAAGGTTATTCAAGTTCACCAAAAAAGTTCTAACATTTTACAAGGTTTGTATGACTATTTTAAAGAATGCATAACCGAAAATTGTTATCAAAAAATAGTCTAATTACAGTTCATTTTTATTGTAAAATAACGTTTTTCGCTTGAGAATTGCTTTAGGAGACCGTTATGACGGATGCAGTAAAGTCCGATGTTTATGTTATTCCTTTCACAGAATTAAGAATGACTGATGTGCCTTCTGTTGGAGGAAAGAATGCCTCATTAGGGGAAATGATTAGCCAGTTGCAAAGCAAAGGTGTTCGTGTTCCAGGAGGTTTTGCAACAACATCACAGGCATATCGTGATTTTCTTTCATATAGTGCAGACGGGGGAGAAACACTTGCTAAGCGCATTGAAACTTTACTCGCTAAAACAGATGTTCATGATGTGCGTCAATTGACCGAGGCTGGTGCAACTATTCGTCAATGGATTGTTGAAACACCACTTCAACCTCGTTTGGAAAAAGAAATTTTAGATGCATACGAAAAATTATTAAGCGTTTCATCTCAAGATGCATCTTTTGCTGTCCGTTCTTCAGCAACAGCAGAAGATTTACAAGATGCTTCTTTTGCAGGACAACAAGAAACTTTCTTGAATATTTCTGGAAAAGAAAATTTACTGACTGCAGTCAAACAAGTTTTTGCTTCTTTGTATAACGATCGTGCAATTTCTTATCGTGAGCAAAGGGGATTCAAACACGAAGAAGTCGCTCTGTCTGTTGGAGTTCAACAAATGGTGCGCTCCGATGTCGGTTCTTCAGGTGTGATGTTTACCATTGATACCGAGTCTGGTTTCTCCGACGTTGTATTTATTACATCAAGTTATGGTTTAGGTGAAACTGTTGTACAAGGTGCAGTTAATCCAGATGAATTCTATGTTCATAAGCCAATGCTGGAAAAAGGCAAGATGGCAATCATTCGTAGAAAACTGGGTTCCAAGTTGATTCAAATGGTTTTTGCTAAAGATCCTTCCAGCAAAGAACCTGTTGAAACCATTGATGTACCAGTCGAAATGCAAAGCCGCTTCTCTCTGACCAATGAAGAAGTCATGGAACTGGCGCAATTTGCAATGATTATTGAGAAACACTACGGTCGTCCAATGGACATCGAGTGGGGTAAAGATGGTGTAGACGGAAAACTTTATATCCTTCAAGCTCGTCCTGAAACAGTACAATCACAACAAAGTTCCGAAGAAGTCCAAGTTTATCGCTTGAAAGAACAAGGTAATGTTTTGGCAACAGGTCGTGCGATTGGTCAAAAAATCGGTATTGGCCCAGTCAAAGTGATTAAAGATCCTTCCCAAATGCATCTTGTTGAAGCAGGTGATATTCTCGTTGCAGATATGACTGACCCTAACTGGGAACCAGTCATGAAAAAAGCAGCTGCTATCGTGACAAATCGCGGTGGTAGAACCTGTCATGCTGCTATTGTTGCTCGCGAAATTGGTGTACCAGCTGTCGTTGGTTGTGCTAATGCAACAGAAATCTTAAAAAATGGCATGAACGTCACTGTCTCTTGTGCAGAAGGTGATGAAGGTCGCATTTATGAAGGTAGCTTGCCAGTTGAAGAAAGCAAAGTTGTATACAGCAACTTACCTCCATTACCAGTAAAAATGACCATGATTATTGGTAATCCAAGTTTGGCTTTCCAACATCAAGCAATTCCAAATGACGGCGTCGGGTTGGCAAGATTGGAGTTCATTATCAATGAAATTGGTATTCACCCTCAAGCAGCAGTTGCTTATCCTAATGTCAGTGAAGAATTGAAACAGGCTATTGCAGCTAAAGTGGTTGGGTATGAATCACCAAGAGCATACTATGTCGATAAGTTGGCTGAAGGTGTAGCTACTATTGCTGCTGCTTTCTGGCCTAAGCCAGTCATTGTCAGAATGTCTGACTTCAAAACAAATGAGTATCGTTCTTTGATGGGTGGTGCGGAGTATGAGCCTAATGAAGAAAACCCAATGTTGGGTTTCCGCGGTGTTGCTCGCTATCTCTCCAAAGAATTTGAAGAACCATTCAGAATGGAATGTGAGGCATTAAAACGCGTTAGAAATGATATGGGCTTGACTAACGTTGAAATTATGGTGCCTTTCGTTCGTACGCTTCAACAAGCTAATGATGTTGTTAACTTGTTGGCGACAAATGGTTTGGCTCGTGGTGATAATGACTTAAAACTCATCATGATGTGTGAAGTGCCATCAAATGCGATTTTGGCAGATGAGTTCCTTGAATTGTTTGATGGTTTCTCCATTGGTTCTAATGATATGACTCAATTAACATTAGGATTGGATAGAGATTCTGGTCTTGATTTGTTGACCTCTTACTTTGATGAACGTGATCCAGCAGTACAAGCCATGGTCAAACGCGCTATTGAAGCTTGTAACAAACAAGGCAAATATGTTGGTATTTGCGGACAAGGTCCTTCAGATCATCCAGATTTTGCAAATTGGTTGATTGAACAAGGAATTGGTTCATTGTCATTAAATCCGGATTCTGTTCTGCCTACTTGGCAAACACTTGCAAAAGACAAGTAAAAACAGATCTTTATAAAAAACACAAAACCTTTCCTGAAAAACCTCAGGAAAGGTTTTGTTGTATTTAAAGGAATCATCCTAATATATAGGGTAAAGTAAGGTTATGGCTTTTTCTATTTGATAGGAGGGGTTACCCATATGCTAGATTGGGGTTTATGGTTTGCAATAGCAGGCACACTAGTTGCAATTGAAATCTTTACAGGTACCTTTTATTTATTAATGTTGGCAGTTGGTTGTGCTGTGGGAGGTGTTTGTGCTTTGCTAGGTTTGACTATTCCATTTCAGTTGATATTGGCAAGTATAGTCGGTTTTTTAGCAACACTTTTATTGAAAAAAACACGATTTAACCCACAAAATAAATATGCACCGGAACACGATCCGAATATCAATTTGGATATAGGAAAAACTTTGACTGTTAATGAATGGAAATCAGTACCTAATGGTCCAAATCAAGCACGTGTGTCTTATAGAGGAACAATGTGGGATGTCGAATTAGGTAATGGGGAACAACCTCAGTCCGGCTTATTTGTGATAAGAGAAATTCGTTCTAATCGACTGATAGTTGGTAATATCACTGAGTAAAGTTTTGTTTAATTGAAAATCAGAAAGAATATTTTTCTATGGAATTATCTTACGTTGCTGTTGTTGCATGTGTCATTGCTTTCATTTTCATTGTGAAATCCATTAACGTTGTTCCTCAGCAAAATGCTTGGGTCGTGGAGCGTTTCGGGAAATATCATGCAACCCTTTCTCCAGGTTTGAATATTGTTGTACCCTTTATTGATCGTGTAGCGTATAAGCATAGTCTGAAGGAAATCCCAATGGATGTTCCTCCACAGATTTGTATCACCAAAGATAATACGCAATTACAGGTGGATGGTGTGCTGTATTTTCAAGTGACTGATGCAAAATTAGCTTCATATGGGGCATCCAATTATATTTCTGCAATAACCCAACTTGCTCAAACGACTTTGCGTTCTGTTATTGGACGTATGGAACTGGATAAAACATTTGAAGAACGTGATCAAATTAATACCAATGTGGTTGGTGTTGTCGATGAGTCAGCCCAAAATTGGGGTGTAAAAGTCTTACGTTATGAAATCAAGGATTTAACTCCACCATCAGAAATTTTACGTGCTATGCAGGCACAAATTACCGCAGAAAGAGAAAAGCGGGCCGTTATTGCAACATCTGAAGGTAAAAAACAAGAACAGATAAATTTAGCAACTGGTCTCAGAGAAGCTGAAATTGCAAAATCTGAAGGAGAAATGCAAGCGGCTATTAATCGCGCACAAGGTGAAGCAGCAGCTATTATTGCTATTGCTGAAGCTAATGCTGAAGCATTACGTAAAGTTGGTCAGGCGATTATCGAACAAGGCGGTAGTGATGCTGTCAATTTGAAAGTGGCAGAACAATATGTCGCTGCTTTTTCTGAACTGGCTAAAAAAGGAAATTCACTTATTATTCCTGCTAATATGGGGGATATGAGCAGTTTGATTGCAACGGCGATGCAAGTCGTTAAGACACAATCATCAGAAAACAAAATTAAATAGATATTTCATATAGAAAAAGCATGGCTTGGAAAGTGCCTCACATCAAGCCATGCTTTTTATTTTGTATATTTAGTTTAACCAATGGAAGTGACTAATTTTCTGCCGACTTTGTCTTCGACAGCAGTAACCTTACTTTCCATACGGGTTTCGTTGTTACCAGGTTTTGAATCGATACGGATCACAACAGAAATACGATCGCAGTCTTTAGCTAATTCATTGTGACATTGTGTTGCAACAGCAAGAACTTGTTCTAATTCTCCTTCAACAACAGTACTCATAGGAGAAAGACGGTATTTTAATCCGCTTTTGTCAATGATATCCAATACACGTGCAACATATGGACTCATGCTACCAATGACATTGTTAGGAAAAATTGTTAGATCCATTAAAACCATAAAACATTCCTTTCAAAAGTGCTATTTAAAAATGATTTTATCCTTGTATGACCATGCCGGCTTGCCCTGGTTTTACAATTTCCTCACCAATGACATTGACCATATTGATGGTTGGACCTTCTCCCGTGCAGTGGCAAGGGACAAGAAATTCAGGCTGCCAGCTTTTAAACGCATCAAAAGTATAGTTCAGACGTTTATCATCTGCGTTGACTAAATGCATACCACCAATAATTCCACGAACTTTGTCTTTACCTGAAATGCTGCGAATATAGTTAATCGTATTAACCAAGCCAGAATGGCAACAACCTAACAAAATGATAAGACCTTCATCTGTTTCAAACCACATGGATTGATCGTCTTCAATTAAGTCGTCAGCCTTGCTTTCATTATCCAAATAAAAAGGACCACCTGTATCTTCAAAAGCTGAAATACGTGGAACAGGTCCGGTTAAACCAACACCAGGCATCAGATAATAGGGTGATGTAATTTCAGTAATTCTTTCGGCTGGAAGAGCAAGTAGAGCTTGTCTGGAGCGCTCAGGTATACCGATAGAACGAGGTTCTGTACCAGGTTTGTTACTCCAGCGATCAATTTTTGCATTATCCGCCATGTAAATTTGAGCGTTTGGATTAACAGCTAAAAATTCAGGAATAGTGCCGGTATGATCGTAATGACCATGGCTAAGAACGAGCATTTCTGCATCTTCAAGATTAATTCCCAGTCGTTTTGCATTAACTTGTAATGCACCTAACTGTCCGGTATCAAAAAGGATACGACGACCCTCAACTTCAATCCAGACAGAAAATCCATGTTCTTTCTCAAGTTCATCGGGTGCATTGTTATCGACAAGCAAGGTAAATTTAAGAGAGGATAGTGACATAAGATTTCCCGATATTGGTAAATAACAAGTAAAAATAGTAACAGATAATTCAATTAAATACATGAAACCATGTATTTTTCCTAGAAAGAAATACCATGACTATTTTGAAATTGTTTTTATATCGGGCTGAATTTGTAACAGTTGTTTGAACTGTTTAGCCAATAAAGTGGCATTGCCAGTCGTTAATGCATGTACACCAGAAAGTGTCGTCGTTTTTTCTTGTAAAAGTTGATATTGATTCAAGAGACGGATTAGTTGACGTGTAACAGCAATACCGGTATCAATAATTTGCGTATTTGTTACTCCAGATTCGGCTAATATTTTTTCAATAATAGACTGAACAAAGGGATAGTGAGTACAACCTAAAACAATGGTATCAGCATTTTGTTCAATAAGTGGTTTTGTGTATCGTGTAATCAGGTCGATAGCTAAAGCAGAATCAAGCTCGTTTTTTTCAACGACATCAGCGAGACCAGGACAGGCTTGCATAATAAATTTAACGCCGGTTTCATTACTAAGGCGTTGCTCTAGATTCTTGAATTTATTGCTTTTTAAAGTTCTTTCAGTCGCCAAGACACCAACAGTACGGCTTTTTGTAATAGCAGCAGCAGGTTTTAATCCAGGTTCTATTCCGACAATAGGAATGTGAGGATATTTTTCACGCAAAAGGTGTATGGCAGCAGCGGTTGCCGTGTTACAGGCGACAACAAGCGCTTTACAGTTATCATTGAGCAAGTAATTGGTAATTTTCATGACTCGATCAATGACAGCAGATTCTGTTTTGTCGCCATAAGGTGCAAAACCAGAATCTGCAAAATAAAGTAGATTTTCTTTTGGAAGTTGAGCACGAATGTGTCGCAATACCGATAATCCACCTATACCTGAATCGAAAATCCCAATTGGAAAATCGGTATGGCTCACAACATTTCTCACTTGAATAAAATGGAATTTAATTACCGCTTACTGGAATTTTTCCATCCGGTAGATTAATAATATATTCATGCCATTTTCTAGGACCTGTTTCATGAACAGAGATTCCTGTTGAATCCACAGCAACTGTTACTGGCATATCCACAACATCAAATTCATAAATGGCTTCCATACCCAAATCTTCGAATCCAACAATTCGTGCTTTTTTAATCGCTTGTGAGACAAGATAAGCAGCACCTCCTACAGCCATCAAATAGGCAGAACGATGTTTTTTGATGGAAGCTATGGTATCTGATCCTCTTTCGCCTTTACCGACCATAGCAATTAAACCTGTTTGTTCTAGCATGGTGTCAGTAAATTTATCCATGCGTGTCGCTGTAGTAGGTCCAGCAGGACCAACAGCTTCATCACGAACAGGATCAACTGGTCCAACGTAGTAGATCATACGATTGGTAAAATCAACAGGCAGTTTTTCGCCCTTGGCTAGCATATCTTGAATACGCTTATGAGCTGCATCACGACCAGTAAGTAATTTACCATTTAAAAGAAGTGTTTGACCTGGTTTCCATGATGCAACTTCTTCTTTTGTTAACGTATCTAGATTGACTCGAATAGATTTTTCCGTATCCGGTTGCCATTTAACATCTGGCCATTCAGATAAAGCAGGTGGTTCTAATTTGGCTGGTCCTGAACCATCTAATACAAAATGAGCGTGTCTTGTTGCAGCGCAATTCGGAATAATCGCAACTGCTTTGGATGCGGCGTGAGTTGGGTACATATTGATTTTAACGTCAACCACAGTTGTTAAACCACCTAAACCTTGTGCTCCAATACCCAGTTCATTAATTTTGTCACAAAGTTCTATTCGAAGCTCTTCAAGTTTGTTTTGTGGTCCGCGTTGTTTGAGTTCATACATGTCTATATCTTCCATTAAGGATTCTTTTGCCATGAGAACTGCTTTTTCAGCTGTACCACCAATACCGATACCGATTATTCCAGGAGGACACCATCCTGCACCCATTGCAGTTACTTTACTGAGTACGCAATCAATAACAGAGTCGGAAGGATTTAACATGACCAAGGCAGCTTTGTTTTCTGAACCACCACCTTTTGCAGAGACGCGAACATCAACTGTATTACCAGGGATAACCTCCATAAAAATAACAGCAGGAGTATTGTCACGCGTATTTTTTCTTTCAAATTGAGGGTCAGAAACAACAGAAGCACGTAATTTGTTTTCAGGAAGCATGTAAGCTTTTCTAACGCCTTCATTAATTGCATCAGCTATGGAACCAGTAAAACCTTCCCATTTAACGTCCATTCCGATTTTAAGAAAGACATTTACAATACCGGTATCCTGACACAAAGGGCGCTTATTTTCTGCGCACATGCGTGAATTCATGAGGATTTGTTCTATGGCATCTTTTGCTGCTGGATTTTTTTCTGCCTCATAAGCTCTTGCCAGTTGTCGAATATAATCAAGCGGATGGTAATAACTGATATATTGCAAAGCAGTTGCGATGGATTCAATAAGATCGTCTTGCTTAATAATTGTCATAGCTGTTTATGCCTTATCCCAAGTACTGAATGTGTAAGCGTCAATTAAGAAAGATTATTTTAAAACCTTTCTATCTTTATAAAGATAGCGTGTTTTCTTAAAAAAGGGTATATCCATAATCGATATTCGCAGTGTAGACTGTAACTAATTAGTATAAAACCATAATTATTGTGGAGAAACAGAAAATGAAACGGCTTTTTGTTGGGGGTATCGTTATCTTTTGTATGCTTCTTTCTGGATGTATCAATCTTAATTCTCCTCCATTTCAATTAGGAGCAACGCAAGAAGAAGTCATTATGTATCTTGATCAACCTACAGCTCGTTATCAGGATGGTGATACTACGTTACTGGAGTATGCGAGAGGATATTGGGGACAGCATACCCATATGGGACGATTTGATGCCAAAGGACGTTTAATTTCATGGGAACAAGTTTTAACTGTTGCAAAATTTAATGAATTAGTTGTTGGTAAATCAACAAAACAAGATGCTTTGCTTAAAGTTGGGCAACCGGGAGAACAGACTCAAATTATGCTAAATGATTATGAAGTTTGGACTTATCACTATAAGGAAGATGATGTTTGGGATTCTGTGATGCATCTTATGTTTGATCAAAATGGTGTGCTTCAGAAAATGGAAAATGGTATAGACATGATGTATCAAAGTACAGATTGATTTCTAAATATTTAGGTAACTTATTGTTTAAAAAATAAATATTTTCTGATAATACCTTTATGGATAAGTCTTTGCCTCAGTCAGAGGTGTTTTTCTTTGGCCAAAAAAGCTTGATTGCTTTTTTGGCATTTTTGAATGCCTTTGTGCCACTATCGACAGACTTATATCTTCCTGCTTTGCCTAAAATGGCAGATCTTTTTTTATCTTCGGAAAGTACAGCTAAGCTCACACTTAGCTTATTTATGCTTTTTTTTGCTCTTTCGATGTTGATTTGGGGGCCTTTAAGTGATCGATATGGTAGAAAAAGAATTTTGTGGTTTGGGCTTTTGGTATATGTAATAGCCAGTTTATGGTGTGCACTTGCTCAAAGCATGGAAATGTTGATTATTGGAAGGATTTTGCAAGCCATTGGCTGTGGTGCTGTTCAATCCGTTTCTATGGCTATTGTCAAAGATGTTTTCCGTGAAGGTAGAACGATGGAAAATGTTTTGGTTTGGATACAAACCATGACTATTCTTTGCCCTATGGTTGCGCCAATTTTAGGGGCCTTTTTATTGCAATATCTTTCCTGGAGAGGACTTTTCCTGATTTTTGTGGTAGGTGGTTTTGCTGGTTTTCTACTTTCTCTTGCGTTAAAAGAAACACTTGTCGATAAATTGGAAACATCTCCTATTCGTTCATTAGGCCGAATCGGTTATGTTTTAAGTAATAAAGGATTTCGTTCCTTATTAATTATTTTTTCATTAACAGCTATGCCTTTTATGGCTTTTTTGAGTACCTCCTCATTTATTTATGAAAAAATGTTTGGTACGACATCTCAGGTATATAGTTACTTTTTTGCCTTAAATGCTTCTTTTTCTTTATTAGGACCTTTGCTATATGCCCGTTTATTACGAAAAATTCCTCGTGTTTCGTTTTTAAACATCTGTTTTTTTACCATCTTAGCCTCAGGTATATTACTGTGCTTTTATGGAGACTTGGGTACGTGGTTTTTTGCCTTGCTATTTATTCCTGTTACTTTTATGGGAAGTGCGAGTCGACCAGTTGGTGCCGTATTAATGATGAGTCAATTAGACTCTGATAATGGGACTGTAGTCGGTTTAATGAGTTGTACGGCGCTTTTCTTTGGTAGCATCTCCATGTTAATTTGTTCTTTAGGGTGGAAAAGCTTAGTGATTGCTGTTGGTACAATTTGTATTGTCAGTAGCTGCCTTTGTCTTTTACTATGGTTACAAGCAAACAGAAAACAAAGTTATCGTCTTCCTAAAGAAAGCTAGTTTTACTAGATAGCTATATTCAATAAGTTTTTTCACTGGAAAAAAGCAAATTTTTCAGTCCGTCTTTAAAAAATTGACGATACATTTCCTAATTAGCATAATACGGCATGTTTTAATTTTTCATTACGCAGCTTTATTGTCCTGACCTAGATATTTTCGGTCACTAATCGACGTACTATATTCTTTTTAAGCAGTTTATTCATATAAAAAATGGAACAAATACAGTCTTTTTTATCAGATTCTCCGATTTACTCAATGTGTGCCGCAATAGCAATTTTGATTATTGTGGGTTGTTTTGCAAACTTTGTTGTTAAACGTCTTTTATTAAAAATTATTAGACGTGCACTTTTAATGACGCCATTTGGTAATGATGATGAAATTGTCAGTATTGAAGTTATTACTCGTTTAGCGAATATTATTCCTGCGATGGTTTATACGGTTGGTATTCCTTTTGTACCAACTATGCCTCCGACCGTTACAGCTATAATTAAAAATGTAGCCTCTGCTTTTATTATGCTGACCTTGGGTAGGGCAGCTTGTGCGTTTTTAGATGTTGTCAACACGATTTATACTCGACGTCCGGATGCTGACAGTAAACCAATTAAAGGTTATTTGCAGGTTTTAAAAATTGTCATTTATGCGATTACAGCGATCCTGATCGTTGCTGAGTTGATTGATAAGTCTCCAATTATCTTATTATCCGGTCTTGGTGCAATGGCGGCTGTTCTTATGTTGGTATTCCAAGATACTTTATTATCATTGGTGGCAAGCATACAACTTTCCTCCAATGACATGGTCAGAAAAGGAGACTGGATTGAAGTATCCAAGTTAAATGCGGATGGAGAAGTGATTGATATTGCTTTACATACAGTAAAAGTTCAAAACTGGGATATGACAGTTACAACTTTACCAACACGTCGTTTGATTAGTGACCCATTCAAAAATTGGCGACATATGCAAGAATCCGGGGGACGACGTATAAAAAGAGCGATATATATTGATCAAGGTTCCATCCATTTTCTAAATGAAAGTGAAAAAAATCATCTATCAAAATTTAATTCGTTGAAGAATTATTTTGAGAAAAAAGAATCCGTAAAAGAAAATACAGGTTTTTTAGAGACATCCCATTTAACCAATATTGGTGTGTTTCGAGCTTACGTAGTGGAGTACCTAAAAAATCGTGATGATATTCATAAAGATATGACATTAATTGTTCGTCATCTCAGTCCTGGACCACAAGGGTTGCCTTTGGAAATTTATTGTTTTTCAAAAACAACAGCCTGGAGTGCATACGAAGATATACAAGCAGATATTTTCGATCATCTTTACTCCATTATGCCTGAGTTTGGTTTGAAAGCTTACCAACAACCAAGTGGCAGTGATATAAAGGGAGTTCGTATAGAAATGTCTTCCTAATGGGGTTAACTTAATAGAGTTTAGTTGCTAGAAAGTTGAATATAAAATAATATCTTTTATGAATGCATTGTTTTTTTAATGCATATTTCAGGATAGTTTTTATTTTTGCAGAAATGTCATGAAGCCATATTCCTTTTTGTTATCAATCATTTTGGTCGTGAGTGTTGCACTTGTGACGGCTTGTAAACCCGATACGGCAACTAAGTCTGCTAATACATCCAATCAGGCTGAACAAGTTCCTGTTATACCTAAAAAGAAAGAATTAACGCCAGATCAGCTTGCATATAAGAAATTAATGGCTTATTCAAATATTTATTATGATCTGATTAATGGCGAAGATGGTTTTCCAGAAGCATATCGTGATCTAACCAAGAATGTTTTAAAAGGAACAGTTTCAGATGATATTGATTTTCCTGTTGTAACCGATTTGGAAAAATCACTTAGATCTATACAGCGATATCGAGCCAGTATTGAAAACGGTTTTGAAAAATTAGATTTAGCAGCAGATGAATTGGTTGCTGCTGGAGAAAAAGTACTCGCACACGAGAAAGCGCTATTAACTTATTTTTCCAATGATGGCTATAAAACCGACAATATGGAGAAAATTAAAGCGATCTCTGCTGATTTAGAAAAAGACTATGAAATGGCTTTAGCTACTTTATCGGATTTTGGCAACGAAATTTTACAAAACAAACGGGAGATTGTAGAAAAACGTAAGGAATCCTTGAAAAATTCTGGTGATATGGTCCGTTACCATACAGAAGAAATGCTGATGTTAATAGATGAATTATTAGCTATTTTTGACGATCCAAAAGTTCCATTTAATAGAGTAAATGCTTTTGTTAAAGGGAATCGTATTGTTGAGAAATTAAAAATTGAAATAAGAGCGCAACGAAGAGAAGTTGCAAAAGCAAAATCAATGGATAGTAATTTTGGTCCAGTTTATGATGGGATCAGGGATGGTGTGGAAAGTATTATTATCGATTATCGTCAGGTGAGGGATTATCGTTCACAAACTGCTTTTGAAAGTATGCTAAAAAAATACGATAAATTGATGCAAGAATGCAATAACGCACAAGTTTAAAAAAAACAATAAACCAAACAAAAAGGAGCATAAAAATGCTCCTTTTTGTATTTATATATTAAAAAATAATTTTAAAAATGATTCAGTATGATATGGTCAAAAACATGAAAATTAGCCGCTTAAAATGCGATCTAAATCCAACCCATATTTTCCAGTAATTTATAAATTCCATAACATACAACAACGCTTACACTCATGATAATTAAGAAAGTTTTCATGAACAGTACGCGTGATCCAGCAGGGATTGTTGCAGAACACCCGCATGAAAAATCTCGATTTGGATCAAACACAGCATCTTCTTCCATAATGATTGGGGAAGATGAAATAATAGGATTGGCGTTTTCAATCGGATTTGCATTAACGATAGGGTTCGCATTCACAATCGGATTCGGATTGATAATGGGATTTGCATTAATGATTGGGGAGTCGACAGGGGGTGTGACAGACATAGCCATTTCCTTTCGATAATAACAACACTCAAGCAAAATTAGCCATAAAATTTAATTGCTTGCATTATATCAGTATATCCTGATTATTCAGGTAACAAATGTGAGAAATCAAAGGTTACTTTATTATAAATAAGATCAATATACCATTGACCTGACAAAAACAAGGCGTTATCATTTTAAATTCATTGAAAACTTTTTGTTGAAAGTTCGGAGATGTGGCCGAGAGGCTGAAGGCACTCCCCTGCTAAGGGAGCATACGGGCAAAACCCGTATCGAGGGTTCGAATCCCTCCATCTCCGCCACCGACAGGTTTCATAAAGTTCAATAAAGTCCGTAAGCCCGCATAAACACTAGGTTTTAGCGGGTTTTTGTCTTTGTAAATTCATTTAAGTATTACTGTATTTGTAGTTTTTAAGTATCCGTCATGCAAAATACAAAAGATAAGACTTTTAAAAAAACAACTTTTTTATCTGAAATAGATTTGCTTGTTAATGCAGCTTTCAAGGAATGGTTGACGCAAACCAATGATCTTGTATTTGTAAAAAATTCAGAACTTGTTTATGTGGCAGCATCTAGAAGATTTACTGAAACTGCTGGGTTAAAGTCAATGGATGACATTGTTGGATTAACGGATTGGGAAATTTTTGAAGACCAGGATCTCGCTAAAAGATATGTTACCGATGATCAAAAAGTATTAAAAAGTAAAGAAAATTTAATTAATTATATTGAGCCTCTTGTAAAAATAGATGGGCAACTCAGATATGGTTCAACTTCCAAATATATTCTTTTTGGAAAAAAGGGTAATCCGATAGGGATATTAGGTATTACAAAAGATATTACGCGTGATTATTTGATGAAGTTACACTCTGATCAAGTGATCCAATATCTGTTTAAACTTCCTAAAAATACTTATGCGGTGGATTATATTGATCTGGACGACTGGCGTATTATTAGTCAACGTAGACAGTCTATAGATCATGAAACAATTGAAACACATGACGAATTAGATCAGTTTTGTTTGGCTTCAATCAATGCTATTGTTGATGATGAAGAGGCTATCAAGTTTTATCAGAATTTTTCTTCAAAGACACTAAAAGAGTTATACGTTCAAGGTAAAAATGAAGTGTCTTTTGTCTATCAGCGTCGTTTTTCGGATGCCACTATTCGTTGGGTTCGAAACAGTATCAGATTTTTATTTAATTCAGAAAGCACACATTTATGTGTGTTAATGCTTGTGCAAGATATTGAAGTAGAAAAACAAAAAGAAAAGGAATTAGTAATTGCTGCACATTTAGACAAAATGACGATGCTTTACAATCGAGAAACTACCATGGAAAGCATTCGTCAGATATTGGAAATTTATGCAGACAAAGAGCATGCTTTGTTTATTATTGATGTGGATAACTTCAAAACTCTGAATGACACTTTAGGTCATCAAGCTGGAGATGAATTTTTGATAACGTTAGCAAAAGAGCTAAAGCAATGTTTTAGAGAAAATAGTGATATTGTTGGAAGAGTAGGTGGAGATGAGTTTTTTGTGTTGATGAAAAATATCACTGATCGTAATGTTGTAAAAAATAGGATAAAAATTTTGCTTGATGCGATTCATGGAGTAAGTAAAAAATATTCGTTTATGAAGATTTCTGGAAGTGTTGGCGTTAGTATTTATCCTGAGCATGGCAGAACTTTAGATACATTGTATGCGGCAGCAGATAAAGCTTTGTATCAGGCAAAAAATGCAGGTAAGGATCAAGTTGTTTTTGCCGCAGCGACAGAAAAATAGAAAATTGCTTTTAATATATGAAACTGTTTTATGACAAAGTGTCGAGAAATTATGATGTGGTCATAAAACGTATTCTTCATGACTAACATACGAATTTTTTCGTTATTTCTTTTTTTGTTTTTCTTTCAATTTCATGAGTTGAGACACATAATGTTTTGAGCTTTATGTGTCTCACTTATCTATAAAATGCCCTTTTTTGTCAGTCATGATTTCCATCAATCAGTGTTGCAAAAAAACATAAAAAAGTCGAAAACGAGTGTTCATGCGGGCTAAGCCTGTGAATAAAAAAGTCAAGAGAAAAATGAACTAAATTTTTTAATATTTATTTTGCAAAATTTGTAAGTTATTGATTTTAATAAATAAAAATTATTGGATTATAAACGTTCAAAATGTTAAAAGCCCGATAAATACTAGTTCAAAGGGCTGTCAATAGGAATTTATCCACAACGTTATCCACAGAACATGTGGAATGGAATAAAAAGTCTTAAGTAATAAAAGGTTATGTAAAAAACTAGAAATTACATGAAGTTTTTCAAGAGATTTTTAGATGAAAAAGGTATCTTGACAAGAGATATGAAATTATTTTGGATTTATAAAAAATTTAAAAAAACAAGAAACCTTTATTTAAGTTTAAGTCATCTAGTTGGGCTCAAAATGAACTTGTATCAATTTATTTTCGTTTTATAAGATAGTGTCAAAGTATAGATATTCTTGTTTATACAGTTTTATTGCTATTAAGGTTCAAACAAAGTTTCAATTGAATTAATTTTTCAAAGTCTTTGGGTATGTCAAGATCAAAGTATTTGAGTCAATGTTATGATCTGTCCTTAGACGTAAAAATTCAGTGTTTTTTTAAATTTCGGTAATAATTTGTTGCCTTATAAATATCCATTTTTATGCTGAGCTCATTTATAAAAGGCAATAAAATATTTATTTGAAAAATAAAATCAATAATAAGAAAGTAAGAGTTTTATAAAATA
>JAZUNA010000018.1:0-9820 GCA_045603905.1 Oxalobacter sp.
TGAGGTAGTTTTTGAATTCTTCAATGGAATATCCCTTGAAACTCCTTCGGTAAAAACATTCGGTTTTCATCCTTCCAAAAAATCCTTCACAGGCAGCATTATCAGGTGAATAACTTTTCCGAGACATCGATCTTCTAATATGAAAGGCTTCGGTTTTGGCTATCCAGCCAGGCCATCGGTAATGCGCTCCTCTGTCACTGTGCAAAATTAATCCGTAAAGATTCGAATGACGTCTTATCGCTTCTTCCAATGTCTCATTGACCAAATTTGCATTCGGTTGTTCTGATAACTGACTGGATACAACCATACCATCAAAACAATCCACTATCACCGACAAATAAACCTTGCCAGCCGGTATCGCAAATTCCGATATGTCCGTTACCCATTTTTCATTAGGTAAATGAGATCTGAAATGACCATTTAATAAATTCGGTGCAGCTGAACCAACCTCTATCGGATAAGCCATTCGTTTTTTTCTTATCCTCTGACGTACAATCAAACCAGCTTCTTTCATTAATCGTCTAATGACTTTTTCTGAAATGGATTGCCCTACTTTAGCCAGTTTCGCTTTGATGCGTCTATAACCATAACAGCCATAATTCTTCTTAAATATCTGACTGATAAGCGCTCTCGTTTCTTTATATTTGTCAGAACAGATTTGCTGTTGTCTGGAAAAATAATAGCTACTTTTGGATAAATTCAGCATGCGTAGCAATTTGTTTAATGGATATTGATTTCTGTTGGCGTCAACAATGATACTTTTTTCCCTGTTCGTTAAAAGTGACTTATTGTTGACGCCTTGGTCTTTTTTTAAGATGTCTATCGTTCCTTTCAATACATCGATTTCCATCTGCATATCCATGATCTTTTCTCTTAACGCTTTGAGTTCTGCGAGCTGCTCATCCGTTTGTATAACGGATGAGGACTCTGTTAATGGACCGCGAGGCAAATCCTTATATTTGCGTTTATTCATTAATCCAACAGCTCCTTGTTTTTTATATGTCCAATACCACTTATAAATGGTAGGACGAGAGTAACCTGTTTCCAGGGAAACCTGCTTGATTTCTTCTCCCTGTTCAAAGCAACGTTTGATTATATCCAGTTTGAATTCAAGAGGAGGATGCAGTGGTCTTTGCTGTGTATTGATGGTGGTATATTTTTTTCTTTCAGAATCAACAAAGGGAAAGCTTCCTTTACTTTCCTGATGTTGCCTTATCCACTGATGCAATGAACTAAAGCATGGATACCCTAGCATTCTAATGGTTTCGGCTACTGATTCTGTTTCCTTGTACTTCTCTAATGCAACTCTAATTTCTTCTTTCTTGTATCTCATCTGACAAAATCCTATCCCAGTCCAAGATTTTGTCCGCACCCCCGTGCCTAATTAAGTAAACAAAATTATATAGTTAATTTCAGTATATTAAATATATAATTCCCCTAATCCTCTTTGTCCTTATTTCGTTTAATAAAAAACTGGCAAGCATCTTCCAAACTACGTGTACGAGAAAATGGCGGCAAACTTTGCCAAATACGTCTCCCGTATCCCTTTGAAACAATTCTCGTATCGCAAATCATTAAAACTCCACTATCAGTTTCATCTCGAATCAAGCGACCAGCCCCTTGCTTCAAAGAAATGATTGCCTCTGGTAACTGACAGTCAGTAAAACCATTTCCCCCATTACTTTCTAATGCAGAAATTCTTGCTGCTAAAACGGGATCATCTGGTGGTGCAAAAGGCAGTTTATCGACAACAACAAGAGACAGTGCTTCTCCTCGTACATCAATGCCTTCCCAAAAACTATAACTACCGACAAGTACACCATTTCCTGCTTTACGAAAACGCATTAATAAATCAAGACGACTGGAATCTCCTTGTACAAAAAGTGGATATGGCAAATTACGAGAAGTAAACTCTTTATCTAATCTAGTAGCAATTTGATCTACTGCTCTTAGTGTTGTACATAAAATAAAAGTTCTACCACCTGCTGCATCTATTAAAGGCAGTACAGTATCGACTAGTACATCTGAAAATGTAGACATATGAGGTAAAGGCATATTCTCTGGCACATAAAGTAGTCCTTGTTTTCCATAATCAAAAGGACTTGGCCATGTATGAGAACGTGCTGCATCTAACCCCAATTGAGAAACAAAATAATTAAAATTTTCTCGAACCGCTAATGTCGCAGATGTAAATATCCATGCCTGTGATTCTTTTTTTTCTCTCTGTTGAGGCAATATGGTTGCAATAGACAATGGAGTCTTATGTAATCGTACTAGACTACCAAAAACATCAATCCATAATATATGTTCTAATAATTTTTCGCCTTTAGCCTCACCTCGCCAACTTTGAATTTGCTCTGCAAACTGTATCGCTTGTCCATGACACAACGCCAATGTTTCACTTCGTTCTGCTTGCAAAGCAAGAACATCTATTAATTTATTGATTTCTATAATGAGTGTATCTATAGCTTCAAAAAGAGAATCTTTTTCCAATATTTGGTTAATAGCTAATTTAATATTTCCTTCACCAAATATCAGCCTCAAATCTCGAATGGATTTTTCCAAACCCGAAATAAGTTTCGTCCAATCTGCCCCATCTCGTGCATGAGCGAGCCCTTCAACCAATGTTTCTCGACAAAATTCCAACATTTGCGAAGTGGAAACAAATTCTCCAAAAGACATTCTGGCTGTATCGGGTAATTGATGTGCCTCATCAAAAATGACTGTATTTACAGTTGGTAGTAACTCAGCTATACCCGAGTCTTTCAACAAAATATCCGCAAAAAAAAGATGATGATTAACTACGACAACATCTGCTGTTTTTGCTTGTTGCCGAGCTTTCATAACGAAACACTCTGAATAATATTCACAGTCACTTCCCAAACAATTTTCCTTGGTGGAAGTTACTAGTCCCCATATAGAAGCATTTTCAGGAACATCTGCAAGTTCGGACTTGTCACCCGTACGAGTTTTTTGGCTGAACTGTTCAATTGAGCGTAAATAGTTAACCTCAACACGTGAAGTCAATCTTCCCGTTTCCAATGTTCGTTTAAGACGATAAAAACACAGATAATTAGAACGTCCTTTCAAAAGCCTAACAGTAACAGGTATATCCAATATTTGCCTAACTGTAGGCATATCCTTTAGATAAAGCTGATCTTGCAGGTTCTTCGTTCCAGTAGAAATGATAACTTTTCCTCCCCATAAAAGAGCAGGAAGTAAATACGCAAAGGTCTTTCCTGTACCAGTACCTGCTTCAGCAATTAACATTTCTCCTTTCTCTATAGTTTCAGCAATGACCTGAGACATCTCAACCTGCAACGGTCTCATCTTATATCCATCAATAACTTTTGAAAAAGGTCCTGCCGAATCAAAATATCTGGCAATAATTTCGTTATATTTTCCAGAACCAAAAGAAGATGAGATATCAGGAGTCAATGAAATATTAGTTGTATCAGTCAAAAGAAAATCCGTTCATTACAAGAAAAACATTGCTTGTCTATTATAAGATGCCCTATGAATCTAAAACAAACCATTTACAAACCATACTTATCTGCAAAATTTAGAGAAAACTGGTAAGCTTTTGTACTTACTGATATTTGATTAATCTATGGTTTTTCTTGATAGTTTATTAATTTTTATATTTAACTAAAGGAAATTTTATTTAATGAACAACGTGCCTGTTATTAAACTTGTATCTTGGAATGTCAACGGATTACGAGCCATTCTCGGAAAAGGTTTTCTCGATATTGTTACGGAATTAGATGCAGATATCATCTGTTTACAAGAGACTAAAATGCAACCTGGTCAAGCAACGGTTGATTTACAGGGTTATGAGCAATATTGGAACAGCGCAGTTAAAAAAGGTTACTCGGGTACTGCTATTTTTACTCGAAAAAAACCGATTGAAACAACCTACGGTATAGGAATGGAAGAACACGATAATGAAGGTCGTGTTATCACTCTTGAATTTGACAATTTCTACTTAGTTAATGTTTATACGCCAAATTCTCGGCAGGGACTAACACGTTTAGACTATAGAATGCGTTGGGAAAATGAATTCAGACGATATTTACAGGGTCTAGATAATATTAAACCCGTTATTCTTTGTGGTGATCTTAACGTCGCACATAACGAAATCGATCTTAAAAATCCTAATAGCAATCGTAGAAACGCCGGTTTTACTGATGAAGAGCGTTCAAAGATGACCGAATTACTTCAAGCTGGCTTTACTGATACTTTCCGGGCTTTGCATCCTGATAAAAGAGACGCATATACGTGGTGGAGTTATCGAAGTAATGCTAGAGCAAATAACGTTGGGTGGCGTATTGATTACTTTATTGTTTCCAATCGCCTTATGGAAAATGTAATCTCAGCTAGTATTCATCCAGATATTACTGGAAGTGATCACTGCCCTGTAGAACTTGGTCTTTCAATACCAACTAAATAGTATTGTAATTCATTACATCTACTTAAGATACGCATAGAAATAAACAGAAAAATTAAGGAAAAACAATAGGATAGTGAGACCCAATATCCATTTTTTCTAAACGTTTTTCTGCTTCATCATTTCCGTCCGCAGCCGCTTTTTTGTACCACTTGATAGCAACATCTTTGTTTTTGGAAGCGCCTCCTCTTCCATCTTCTATCATTTTTCCTAAACGATATTGTGCCTCTGCTCGACTTTGTAAAGCGGAATCACGCGAAATTAAATGATCAACATTTTTTTCTGCAGCTTTTTTAAAAAGTACTAAAGCAGTTGCTTCATTTTTTTCAACGTTTTCACCTTTTTCATACATCATCGCTAATTTTGTTAAAGCGATGATATTTTCTTCTTCTGCCGCTTTTTGCAACCAAGTTAATCCTGCCTCAACGTCTTTTTCAACTAATGTTCCTTTGTAATACATCAAAGCAATAGCTAATCGACCATTTTCCATATCCAATTCAGCAGCTCTTCTAAACCAGTAATAAGCTTCCTGACTATCTTTTTCTATTAAGTTGTCACTCTGAAACATTTTTGAAAGCGCATAAGCCGCTTTCATATGATCTTGATGCGCTGCTTTTTTACACCAGGAAAACGCTTGTTCATAGTCAACATTAACGCCTTTCCCATACCAATACATTAAAGCAAGTTTGTACTCTGCTTCTGCATTTCCGGTTTCCGCTACTTTTTTTATTAATTTAAATGCCTCATGGTAATGCCCCTGTTCGTATTGAGCTATCCCATCTTGAAAATCATCAGCAAAGACATTTCCCCAAGCACTTAAACATCCATATAAAAATAATAAGACAAAAAGATTTCTTAAAGAAAAAATAGCTCTAGTTGTAACTGAAATATTTCTTTCAACCGGTTTCATATAGCATGATCCTTTCTTCCACAATACTGGCTATTTTCCTAATAACTTTTCGTCTTTTTTTAATTATCTCAAAACTTATAAAAGTTTTAATTCTACTTCTTAGTTTCTAAACTGATTTTCTTGGCGTTTAACTTTTCTCCACTCCCAAGGAGGATAAGGATAAATTTCTTGCCATAACCCCCGTCTTGATGCACGTGCATTTTCCATTTTTATACGCCATTTATCACAAACGTCATGTTTGCAATGTCTCTCGTATACCCATGCCATCCCTTTTTCTAGCAAAACTTCTTGCAAAACACGCCCACTAGGCAAAGTAACAATAGAGATCATCCTATCATACTGATCGTAATACAGTACCTCTACATTAACCAAACGATTAATTGCCAAAGAAAAAGCCGTGTTTTTAGCTTGTTCACCCCAATCTTGGTTCTTTTCTGGTGTATCAATACCATAAAGACGCAAACGATGATAAGTCCCGTCTTCGGCTCTTACTGTAAGGCTATCACCATCAGGTACTTTTACAACCATACCTGTCCATGCATATGCAAATGAAACTGTAAAAAATAATATCCAAGAACAAAATAAATGTTTCATTATCTAAAAAAACTTCCCAAAAAATGAGTGTCAGAACTTTATGAGGATACCATGTACGAAGAACTTTTTATAAATGAAGTAATAACTTCAAAACATGAAAAAAGAAATATACCTTGGGCGTTATGTAAAAAATAGTTACAAAAAACAATTTAATAAGAATATTGAATTAAGATTATAAGAACAAAGATTCATTATCGTCACAAACGGAAAAAGGAATCGAAGTCATGAATGAAAAAAACAAAATTTTTTTCATAAAAAATACTAAAAACGCACTTTTTTTAAAAGGCGGATTAGGAATTTTATTATCTTTTCTACTCTTTTCTTCTGCCTTTGGTGCCTCAAAAAACGAAATTTCCCCTTTCAACGAACAGTTGAAAGTTCCTTCTACTTGCGTTTCCGAACTTATGGTAAAAAAAGGAAATACCGTTTCCTTATGTTCCGAAAATATTTACGATGTATACGTAGCAAACAACGTAATATCAGATCAAAGCAAAACAAATACTTTAACAGACAGCCAAGTCACAACTAACAATTGGACCTTTGACATTGAGGCAAGGAGATCTCCTATTCTTGAAGAACATGGAAATGTTGAAAGAAATGAAAGTTTAGGAGGAATTATCAAAGGGATTCTGCACTTTTAATTTTTTACATTTACACAAAAATACCAAACTCTAAGCATTTCTTATATCACCCACAGTTGCACTGAATATAGTTGTATTGAATCACAACACATACTAAGTTAATCTTTTCCATGAAAAACAATAAACTTCTATTATCTTGAGGATTATTCTATGGAATACCGTACTTTATCTGGAACCGATTTAAAACTTTCTGCCATTACTTTTGGTGCTTGGGCTGCTGGTAGTTGGATGTGGGGAACAACACTCAGAAACGAAGCCATTGATGCTATCCGGGCAAGTTACGATTATGGCGTTACATCTATTGATACTGCCCCTATTTACGGACAAGGTAACAGTGAAGAAATTGTTGGCGAAGCAATAAAAGGAATTTCACGGGATAAAATTCAAATTCTTACGAAATTTGGCTTGCGTTGGAATACAGACAAAGGTCAAATAGCAATGCAAAGTAATGATTTAAATGGGAAACCCATCAATATTCATTTCTATGCAAGTAAGGAAAGCATTATAAAAGAATGTGAAGATAGTCTTAGACGCTTAAAAACAGATTACATTGATCTATACCAAATTCATTGGCCTGATCCAACAACTCCCATTTCTGAAACCTTTGAAGCTGTTAATAAATTAATTGAACAAGGCAAAGTTCGATATGCTGGTGTCAGTAATTATAGTGCTGAGCAAATGGCTGAAGCTGAAAAAACCACTTTCATTGCATCTAATCAAATACCTTATAGCATGGTAAACCGTCTGATAGAAAAAGAAACTTTACCCTATTGCATTCGTCAAAATAAATCTGTTTTAGCATACAGCCCTTTAGAGAGAGGACTTTTAACGGGAAAACTTAAACCAGGTCATAAATTTGCAGATGGAGATCATCGATCAACAAACACTTTCTTTACTGATGAAAGTATTGAACGTACAAATGCATTTTTAGACAAATTAAAACCTCTTGCTTCTGAAAAAAACGCATCTCTTTCTCAACTTGTTTTACGCTGGACCATTGAACAACCAGGTATAACGATTGCATTAGTTGGCGCAAGAAATGCAGAACAAGCAATTCAAAACGCTAAAAGCATTCATATCAAGTTATCCCTAGAAGAAATTCGTTATATAAACGATCAAATTTCCTCAATTTAAAAACATTTTCAAACAATAAAAGCAGGTTTTAAACCTGCTTTTATTGTTTGAAAAATAATGCTTTATGCTACTAAGATACTATTAGGAAGTTGCGCAGTAAATTCACTACCCACCCCAACTTCAGATTTAATTTTTAATTCACCCTTATGCCGTAAAAGTGCATGACGTACAATGGCCAATCCCAAACCAGATCCTCTTTCTTTCCGACTCCGATTTTTATCAACCAAATAAAAACGTTGGGTTAATCTTGGAATATGCTCTGCTGCAATTCCAATACCCGTATCCTTAACTACAAAAGTTGGACCTGTATCTGTATTTTTCCACGTAATATCAACTTTTCCACCTGGTGGAGTGTATCTAACAGCATTTCGAACCAAATTCCAAAATGCTGTTCTAATTTCATCCTCGCTACCATAAATGGTCTCTGGACCCGCTTCCATATTCAACGAAATTTCATGTCTGCCATTAGATACTTCATTTGCCTCATCTAAAATTCCCTGTAACAATTCAGGCATATTAACAGGCTCATGTACAACAGGATTATCCGGAGACTCTAGGCTGGTCAATTGCAGCATACTATCAACTAAACGCTGCATACGATAACCTTGTTCCAGCATCAACTGATAATGAGCAATTCGAGTTTGTCTATCCATATCGGGCTGTGCTTCAGCCACTTCTAAAAAGCCATTAATAACTGTTAATGGCGTTCTTAATTCATGAGAAGCATTTGCTACAAAATCTCGCCTCATTTTCGCAATATTTTCCTGTTCTGTTGTATCGTAAGTAACGAGAATTTGACGACGATTTTCAAATGGAATCACTTGTAATACTAACTTGCGGTCATTAAGCGTCATTTGCAATGGCTGATTATAACGACCCAACACAATGTAATTAATAAAATCAGGATGGCGAATCAAATTGATAATGCGCATTCCTTTATCTTCTTTTTCTGACAAACCTAAATGTTTCTCGGCTGCTGGATTACACCATTCCAAAAACATAACATCATCTGCAATTACTACCCCAATAGGTAATAACGCCATAGCTTGCCTAAAACGAACAAGCCATTCTGTTAGCTCTTCTCTACTTTTTTCCTCGTCACGATGTAACTGCATTAAACGCTCATAAATAGCTGCCCAAGCTCCCCAACCTCCTGGAGACTGATTACTATTGGGGTTATCCAACCAAATATCCAAACGAGATAAAAAATACAGCTGCATAACAACAAGAATTGTCATGACAACAAAACCGACTAAAAGACCAACAATTGGGCCATAGTAGTACCAAAGCACACCAGCTCCAATCCACGTTAGAGCGAGTCTTAACGCAGCTGGAATCCAAAAAAGAACATGAGGATTCATGAAAAAACCTTATTAGAAACAAAGTTCGAAACACATATCAGTATACCTGATGCACCTACTGCTAGGGAAAAACACATTAATACAGATTTATGAAAAAAATTTATACAGAAAATTTTATATCTTTTTTTGTTAAAAAGTCTCAATCTATAGCCAGATATAAATTTTCAATAAATATAACTTTTAAAACAAATCATTAATATCTACATCATTATTAATTAGAAAGAAAAACCTAACTCATTTTTAAAAAAATAGACTTAAAAATAAATTTGATACAACACAACAAAATTTCATCACATCGGAATTTTTCTCTTTAAAACAAAACTAAATATCAACCAAATTTTGTTTTACTGGAGATGCCATGAAATCTCGTCTTACGACTAGCCAAAAAGTTTTTCATCCTGTCCTATTTGGATTAACACATGGATTTGATGAACCCCGCAAAACTCAACAAATCAAAGAAAATGTAGCTAAAAATAAGAAGTCGAATATTGCATCGTCTCAAAATCTACAAAATAAAGATATTCATCCTAACGAATCGATTCGTGAACCCGATATTCATCCTTCAGGAGATAACCAGTTTCCAAATATAAAAAAAAAGAATATTAAAAATGACTATCAAAAAGATAGTGATAAAAATAAGCCTTTAAACTTACTGTCAAATTACGTAAATACCAACATACATACACTCGAAGAACATTTGATTTGTGGATATGAAATAAGGGAACAAAAAATA
>JAZUNA010000019.1:0-24151 GCA_045603905.1 Oxalobacter sp.
GGAACTTCCATAAAAAACACATTGAATATGATTGGAGGCACGGTCAATTATCTTTCTGGCGGTTATTCAGAATATAAGCCTGTCAAAAGTAATACCGTCAATATTTATGATGGAAAGGTAAGTGGACTTGTTTGTGGTGGACTTGCCAATTTCGGTTCACCGGAAAATAACGCTGTTCATATTATTGGGGGAACGATAAACAAAGGATACATATACGGAGGTTGGTCAGAAAATGGCTCACCTTCTCACAATACCGTTATGATTTCAGGTAATCCTCGTTTACAGGATACGGATATCTACGGTGGATATATACAAAACAGAAAAGCCTTGGTGCAGACTGGAAATGTGCTAGAAATTATTACTTCTGGTTTAACCGGTATTAACCATATTCAAGGTTTTGAAACTATCAACTTCATTCTTCCAGCAGAGATTTGCTCTAGTGAGATTGTATTAACAGCAAATCAAGTTGATATAAGCAACAGCAAAATCAGTGTAAAGATGTCCTTAAATGGTACTCCGATGCTGAAAGAAGGTGATCAGATTGTGCTGATCAAAACAAATACCTCTCTAATTGGTACAGAAAGTTTTTCCCTGAAGAAATTGATACAAGTGCATTCGAATGCTTTGCACTACGAATTCAGTTTGAGTTTTGATCAAAAAAATCTTTATGCGACTGTAGAAAGTGTATGGAAAGAGAGGAAATGAAGTGGATAAGATAAAGAGTGCTATTGCTGTTTTGGCCGCAGACTACTTATGTGCTCCCGATGTGGCTGTGGCTAAAATGGCAATACATATTGGTTTTGGCGGGGCTTTTACTATTAGCCATGCCGCTATTCGTAAGGGAACCTTAAATAATATTTACTATGAATGTTATAGTGATGGACATACCGTCCCCACTGGTCATGCCATCGATGACATTCATTGGGGTAGAGTAAATAATATTTATTACGGATACGGAAAATATAGAGAAGACTCCGCCACCCCTTATTTTTACCCATCTCTTTTAGCAGCTCAAGGTGGTTGCGAAGAAAAGCTTATGAAAGTGAGCTAAAGAGATGGATAGAGGAAACGGAAAGCTGTCAAGATTAACGAGCTATATTGTAGTTCTGATTTCTTGTTTGGTTATTCACCATATGGCCTTGGCAAATAGTGGTGGGACAGTTATAGAAGAAGATGATGGTAACAAATATTATGTTGGAACGGTCAAGGGAAGAATAACGGGTCCTATTTCTAATATGGATACCATAGTTACGGTAACGGATCTTTTAAATCGTAAATATACGCCATTTAAACGTGCGGCTGGTGGATACAGTACTTCATCAAAAGTCACAAAAAATACGTTAACTATTAGCATTCCAGACAAACAATCTTTGGATTATGCGTATGGAGGTTATTCGAAAAAAGATCTAGCTAACAATAATATTGTCAATATTCGCAGTCATGGAACAGTTAATCATGTATATGGAGGTTTTTCAAATAAAGGAGCAGCTGAAAACAATATAATCAACATTCATTCAGGAGAAGTCAAACATGTATATGGTGGTTATTCAGAAAATGTTTCTGCTAACCACAATAAGATTCATGTACAAGATGGAAATGTAGAGGGTCCTGTTTGTGGTGGATTATCCAATGCAGGTTCTGCCAATCACAATGTCATCCATATACATGGTGGCAGTATCAGGAATGGATATATTTACGGCGGCTGGGCAGAAAAGGTTTCGCCGTCTTACAACACGATAATTATTTCCGGCAATCCTGATCTGACGGGAAGTAATATATATGGTGGCTATGACACATTAAAGCCAACCTCAACCGGAAATACACTTGAAATCAGAACCAAGGATTTGGCTGATATAAACCATATTGATGGTTTTGAAGCGATTCGATTTATTATTCCCTCCAATATTCAGGATAATCAGAGCATTCTTACCGTGAAAAATATCGATACCGGTCGAACACAGATCAGTATCGATATATCCGGTAATTCAACATTGAAACAAGGTGATCGGATTATCCTGATACATCAAACATCGGGAAATCTAAACAGAAATCACGATCAAAAATCATTCTTTAAAGTTCAAAATGCTTCTGTCACTTATGAATTGACCTTGCACTACAATCAACAATTCCTGATCGCAACAGTTGATAATGTCTCTAAATAATCAATACGGTCTTTAACTTATTCTTTCTTTTTTCGATTGGAACCGGAAACCATATCAAATTGGAAAAGACGGCAATCGATAGCACCATTGTAAAGAGGTGTTTTTCTGGTTTCTTTTAGTCGCAGCATTTTGGGAACATCCAAATCAGCTGTAAAAAGAAAAACCTTCCAGCCTGGGAAACGTTGTTTAAGTGTTGTTCCTAAAGCACTGTAAAAGTTACGTGTTCGCTCATCCGTTTCTTTTTTATTGTTTCCACGAACTTCAATACGTTCTCCGTAAGGAGGGTTCGTTAAAATAATACCGGGTGTTTCAGATGGAGGTATAACTTCCTGAGCTTCAATTTGTTTAAGAGGAATATCAATAGAAATATTTGTTGCAGCAAGATTTTGTTGTGCGATCGAAATCATATCACCCGAAATATCGCTACCAAAAATAGTCGGATTTTCAGGTAATTTTCTCGGTTTGACAGCTTGTTTTAATTTATTCCACTTTTCTTGATTAAAACCTTTAAGTTTTTCAAAGGCAAACTGACGATTCATGCCTGGAGGAATTCCGGCTAACATTTGTGCAGCTTCTGCCAGAATGGTTCCAGATCCACACATGGGATCAAAAAGTACCATTCCGGGTTTCCATCCGGCTACACGTAAAAGTGCTGCTGCTAGGTTTTCTCTTAGTGGTGCTTCGCCTTTTTTAATTCGCCATCCTCGCTTAAAAAGGGAATCACCAGAAGTATCAAAATATAATGTGACGTGACTTGCATTTAGGAAAGCAACAATGTGAATATCAGGTTCTTTTGTATCAATAGAAGGACGCTTCCCAAATTGATTTCTAAAGTGATCAACAACGGCATCTTTTATTTTTAATGTAATAAAGTTGATACTTTTTAATGGAGATTTTATTGCCGTTACATCGATTCTTATCGTGTTATTTGAATCGAACCAATTTTCCCATTTTTGAGTGAGTGCTAGTTGATAAATATCGTTTTCATTTCGGTAAGAACCTTGTGCAACTCGAAGTAAAACACGTGAGGCAATGCGAGAATGCAAATTTAAAAGCCAACCATCTTCCATACTGCCAGAGCAATGCACACCGCCTTGTACTTTGGCGTGTGTTTTTAATGTCGTGCTTTTTTCAGCAATTTCATTAAGTTCTTCTAAAAGAGGTTCTTCAAGCCCTCTGGGGCAAGTGCAAAAATAGGAATATTGAGCTGACATATTAAATTTCTTTGGAAACGGGATTTTTAAAAAAATCCCGTTATTAATACAAATTATTTTCTGATTTCCCCGTTACCGAAAACGATATATTTTTGAGAAGTTAGACCTTCAAGACCAACAGGACCTCTAGCATGTAATTTGTCATTTGAAATACCAATTTCTGCACCAAGGCCGTACTCAAATCCATCTGCAAAACGAGTAGATGCATTTACCATGACAGAAGAAGAATCAACTTCTCTTAAAAAGCGTAAAGCATGATTGTATTCTTCTGTAATGATGGAGTCGGTATGCTGTGAAGACCATGTGTTGATATGATCTATAGCGTCATCTAAGCCATTTACAACTTTAATCGAAAGAACTGGAGCTAAATATTCAGTTTGCCAATCTTCTTCTGTTGCAAGTTTTAAGAATGGATAATTTGCAAGGATTTCTTTTGCTTCTGAATCACAGCGCAATTCGACTTTTTCTTGTTCATATAATTCAGCCAGTTTTGGAAGAACATCTTTGGCAATGGATTTGGCGACTAAAAGCGTTTCCATTGTGTTACAGGTTCCGTAACGCTGACATTTCGCATTGAAGCAAACAGTTAGTGCTTTTTCGATATCAGCACTTTCGTCAATATAGACATGACAAATGCCGTCTAAATGTTTGATCATAGGGACTTTGGAATCACGCATTAATCGTTCAATTAAGCCTTTACCACCTCTAGGGACGATAACGTCAACATATTCAGGCATGGTGATTAATTCACCAACAGCAGCTCTATCTGTTGTTTCGACAACTTGAACAGCTTTGTCAGGTAATCCTGCACTTGATAGACCTTCACGAACAAGAGCGGCTAAGGCTTTGTTGCAATGAATTGCTTCTGAGCCGCCTCTTAAAATCGTTGCATTGCCACTTTTAATACAAAGACCCGCAGCATCAACTGTTACATTGGGTCTGGCTTCATAAATAATGCCAATGACACCTAAAGGAACACGCATTTGTCCGACCTGAATGCCACTTGGTCGGAATTTTAAATTTGTAATTTCTCCTATAGGATCAGGTAATGCTGCAATTTGTTTTAAACCTTCTGCCATATTAGCAATACTAGACTTGGTTAATGTTAGTCTGTCCAGTAATGCTGGTTCCAATCCATTTTTTCTGGCAGCTTCTAGATCTTTTGCGTTAGCTTCAAGTAGGTTATCTGTTTCACGAAGAATAGCTGCAGCAATATTGATTAAAGCTTGATTTTTTATAGCAGTACTAGCTTTAGCCATTGTTCGGGAAGCCATACGTGCTTGCTGACCTATTTGGCGCATGTATTCTTTTATGTCCATATTCTTCCAGTAAAAGTTGCCTGTTTATATTAAAAATGAAATTGAATTTCGTACGAATTTTACGTGTTTTTAGTACGATGTGGTGTAATGGATAATCCAAGTTGAAGCAGGGCATCCCAAGCATCATCGACTAATGTTGATACACGTAATCCTTTAACAATTTTATCAACTTGAGCGGCTTGTTGTAGTGCTTTCTGAAGTGTATCAATACTTAATCGAGGGATTATATTTCGTATTAGTCTTTCACGAGACCCCCATATCCTAAGATTTTTCATTAGAATATCTATGGATTGTCCATGAGTTACAGCAGTTTTTAATTTTAAAAGTGTACGAATTTCTTCAGATAATATGTTTAGAACCAAAGGTAATGCAGCACCTTCACCTTTAAGTCCTTCCATCATTCTAACAAAACGAGATACATCACCAGATAACAAGGTTTCGTTCAGTTTAAAGATGTCATATCGTGCAACATTAAGAACAGCATCTTTTATTTGATCAAAATTTAAGGTTCCCTCTGGATATAACAAACCGAGTTTTCTGATTTCCTGATGTGCAGCAAGTAAATTGCCTTCGACCATGTTTACAAGAAACTCAATGCTTTCTTCATTTGCATTTTGATTTTGTTGCTTTAAACGGTTAGCAATCCATCGACCAAGTTGAGAACGCTCAACAACAGGTATTTCTAAGAAAATAGCATGTTCTTGCAAGCTTTTTATCCAGGCAGAATTCTTTGTGGTTCTATCAAGTTTAGGTAACGTGATAATGGTGACGTTATCTGGATTTAATTCTGCTACATATTGCTGTAATGCTTGAGCACCTTCTTTTTTTAATGTCCCAGTTGATGGGATACGTAATTCAATTAATTTTTTGTCTCCAAAGAGAGAAATGACGCTGTTGGAAGCAAGCAGATCATCCCACTTAAAACTTTTTTCACTAGTAGTCAGAATTTCTCGTTCAATAATACCTTTTACTATGGCAGTTTTACGTATTTTGTCGGTGGCTTCCAGCAACAATAAGTGTTCATCACTTGTAATCACATATAGCGAAGCCAAGTTTTTTTCCAAATGCTGATCAAGTTTATCTGGATGTAACTGCATAGATTGTTATTCAAAATGAATTTTGTTATAGATCTGGTTCATCAGCAGTTGAAAGTACTTTATCGTTTTTGATGTCGACTAGTCGTTGAACGACCTGTTGAATAACATCGTCTTCCATATTTCGATATAACTCTTCCTCTTCCTGTTCTTTTGCATAAACTTGTGATTCGCTATAAGTCAATGTTCTTCTTAAGCGGATTTGTGTTGTATCGAGTAAGGGTTGATTTTCTTTATCGACAACTTTAAAACGAAAAGTATAGAAAAGGGCGTATTCACGAACACGTCCTGCGGTACTGAGAGAAAGAATTTCTTTTTCTCTATCTTGTTCCAAAATAATTAAAGAAGCGTCGGCTTCTTTGGAATTTTGCACAACTTTTGCACCAGCACTTTGTATTTGGCGTTTGAGCATGGCGCCAAAATATTTATAGGTGGATATGTTGACGTAAATAGTTTTGAAAGGAATAACATAATCACCGCCTACTCCACGCAATTTGAATCCACACGCAGAAAATAGTAACGTGCAAAGCAAAATAATGAGAGTGTATAGAGTAAGCGGTTTTCGTTTCATATCGTTATTTGCATTTATTTTTACTACACAACAATATTGACCAGACGTCCTGGAACAACAATGACTTTTTTTGGTGTTCCTGTTACAAATCTGGCAGCGTTTTCATTGGCTAATGCGAGTGCTTCGATAGTTTCTTTATTAGCATCTTTCGGTACGCGCATGTTGCCACGTAATTTTCCATTAACTTGAATAACCATCTCAATCTCATCTTGATCAAGCGCTTTTTCATCAACTTGAGGCCATGGGGCATCAAGAATTTCTCCTTTTGTTTTTGCATACCCCAATTCTTGCCAAAGAATATAAGTAATATGCGGAACAACAGGATAAAGTACGCGCAAGAAGATAGAGAAACATTCGCGAATAACAGACTGTGAAGCAGCAGAGTCATCTAATTTTGCTTCTTCAAGCGTATTGAGCATAATCATGCAAGCGGAAACAACTGTGTTGTATTGAATACGAGCATAATCATTGTTAGCTTGTTGAAGCACTTTATGAATTCTAAAGCGTAGATTTTTTTGTTTTTCAGGAAGCTCTGTTGGAATTTCATCAGATCCAGATGCAATGGTTGATGCCTGGTTATAGGCATAAGTCCAGACTCGTCGTAAGAAGCGTTGAGCACCTTCTACACCTGCCCCAGACCACTCCAAAGTTTGCTCTGGAGGTGATGCAAACATAGTAAACAAACGAGCAGTATCTGCGCCATATTGTTCAATTTGTGCTTGAGGATCTATGCCGTTATTTTTGGATTTCGACATTTTTTCAGTTCCGCCAATATGTACAGGAGCATCATCGCTTTTCAGTTTTGCGGAAATTGGGCGACCTTTATCATCCAAAACGAGTTCGACATCTTCTGGGTTAAACCATGTTTTGCGTCCGGATGGATCTTCTCTATAGTAGGTTTCATTTAATACCATGCCTTGGGTTAGCAATCTAACGAAAGGTTCATCAAATTGAATTAAACCAAGGTCTCTCATGACTTTAGTCCAGAAACGTGCGTACAGTAAGTGCATGACAGCATGTTCAATTCCACCTATGTATTGATCCATAGGCATCCAGTGATTGATTCTTTGATCAACCATAGTATCGTGGCTATCAGGACAGCAGTAACGCATGAAATACCAGCAGGAATCCACAAAGGTATCCATGGTGTCTGTTTCACGACGAGCTTCTTTTCCACATTTTGGACAGGTAACTTTTAAGAAAGATTCATCTTTTTGAAGCGGGTTACCGGAACCATCAGGAACAAGTTCTTCCGGTAAGATAACAGGCAAATCTTTTTCAGGAACAGGAACAGAACCACAGGTTGGGCAATGAATAATAGGGATAGGTGTGCCCCAATATCTTTGGCGAGAAATTCCCCAATCACGTAAGCGATAGGTAATGGTTTTTTCTCCAAGCCCCATATCAGAAAGGGTTTTTGCAATGGCATCAATCGCTTCCTGATGTTTTAAACCATCATAACGACCTGAGTTTATGCAATAACCGTTTTCTTTATCTGCGTACCAATCGTGCCAAGTTTGGTCTGAGAAGGTTTTTCCTTCGACAGCAATGACTTGGCGAATAGGCAGGGCGTATTTAAGCGCAAACTCAAAATCACGTTCATCATGTGCAGGTACTGCCATAACAGCACCGTCTCCATAACTCATTAAAACGTAGTTACCTACCCATACTTCGACTAATTGGCCTGTAAGAGGATGTTTAACAAATAAGCCGGTTGGCACACCTTTCTTTTCCATTGTTGCCATATCGGCTTCAATGACACTGCCTTTTTTGCATTCTTCAATAAATTCAGCCAATTCAGGATTGTTTTTTGCAGCAAAAGTCGCTAAATCGTGTTCTGGCGCAACAGTACAGAAAGTAACACCTTTAATGGTATCTGCACGGGTTGTGAAAACCCATAATTTGCCTTCTCCAATTAACTGACCATTTTCGTCTTTAATGTCATGTGGGAATGCAAAACGGACACCAGTCGATTTACCGATCCAGTTTACTTGCATGGTTCGAACTCTTTCTGGCCATCCAGGTAATTTATTTTCTACATAATCGAGTAACTCTTCTGCATAACTCGTTATACGAGCGTAATACATTGGAATTTCGCGTTTTTCAATGAGTGCACCTGAGCGCCATCCGCGTCCATCTATGACTTGTTCATTTGCAAGTACGGTTTGATCAACCGGATCCCAATTGACGGTGCCAGTTTTCTGATAAATGATGCCTTTTTCCAGCATCTTCAGAAACATCCATTGATTCCATTTGTAATATTGAGGATCACAAGCAGCCATTTCTCGTGACCAGTCAATACCGAAGCCCATGGATTCCAGTTGTTTTTTCATGTAATCGATATTGGAATAGGTCCATTTTGCAGGTGGTACACCATGATCCATTGCTGCATTTTCAGCAGGCATACCAAAAGCATCCCATCCCATTGGTTGCAAGACGTTATATCCATTCATGCGCAAATAACGATACATCACATCATTGATCGTATAGTTGCGTACGTGTCCCATGTGTAAACGACCAGAAGGGTATGGCAACATGGAACATGCATAAAATTTCCCTTTAGGATAACGAGGGTCGTTTTCTATTGTTTTGTAAGCTTCTGTTGCTTTCCACTGAGCTTGAGCATTTTTTTCAATGTCGGATGGACTGTATTTGTCTTGCATAATACGAAAAAGAAATAATTAATAAAAACATCACATTATAGTGATATCTCTGCATGAAAAATGTAATGTGACAATAATGTCGTGCAAATTACTGAATACTTTTAGTTGTCTTTAAGATGAAGTACATCTTGCATATCATAAAGACCGTTTTGTTTATCTGCTAAGAAACGGGCGGCTCTAAGACTACCTAAAGCGTAGGAAGCACGACTAGCAGATTTATGACTGATTTCAATGCGTTCTCCGGTTCCAGCAAATAAAACGGTATGATCACCGATGATATCTCCACCTCTTATTGTGGCAAATCCGATTGTAGAAGGATCCCTTTCACCTGTAATACCTTCGCGAGCAAAAGTGCCTACTTCTTTTAGGTTTCTTCCCAGTGCATTTGCAATGACTTCACCCATTTTTAAAGCTGTCCCTGAAGGTGCGTCGACTTTGTGTCTGTGGTGAGCTTCAATGATTTCAATATCGTAACCTTGAGAAAAGTTTTTTGCAGCCAATTCCAAAAGCTTTAATGTTACGTTGACACCGACGCTCATATTTGGAGCAAAAACAATAGGGATTTTTTTTGCGGCTTCAGCGATACGAGCTTTACCTTCATCGTTAAATCCGGTTGTGCCAATAATCACCTTGATACCATGTTTTTCACAGTATTCTAAATGTTCAAGAGTGCCTTCTGGACGAGTAAAATCAATGAGATATTCTGCATTGTTTAAACTTTTAGCCATTTCGGATTCAACAAGAACACCTGTTGTTTTACCAAGAAACATTCCTGCATCTATTCCGATACTAGGAGAATTGACGACATCAAGTGCGCCAACCAAAACAGCATCATCCGCATTGAGAACCGCTTCAATTAACATGCGTCCCATGCGTCCATTCGCTCCAGCAATAGCAATTTTCATTAGGTCATTTCCTTTTATTGTGGTTGCATTAATTCATGAAGCTGCATGGTTGAATTAGGTGCAGCTCTGTAATTTTCTTCCTCTAATTCTTCCGAAACATCCTGTATTGTTGTTGCTTTTTGAGGCGCTTCGGATTGGATTGGTTGAGGAGTATAGACTGGTTCTGCATCAACTTCTGGTGTTGATGTGTAAACATCCTCTTTTGTATCAGTTGTAATAGGCTCACTTTCGTACTGATTTTCCTGTACAGAATCATGGAATTCTTCTTTTTCTTTTGAAATATCGGTTTCTGTATGGGATGAATCTGAATCTGTATCAGGTGTTTCAGTTATAGCAGGTTGTGCATATGAAGGCTGTGCCGATACAGGTGAGGATACAACAGGCACAACAACTTCTGATTCTTCTGTTGGTTCTGGAGAAGGTGTTGCGTAAGATTCCGTTGTTTCAGCAGAATGCAAGGTGTCATCAACTGATTCTGCTGTATCAGATGGTGATGTTTCAGTTGTTTGAGACTGTAATACCGGGATAGCGGCAACAGTTGCTTCTTCAGACGGTAAGTCAGTATCTTTTTCTATTTCGTTAATAGTATTTTTTTCGTTTTCTTCTTTATCAGTTTCTGCTACTTTTTGTTTTTTTGCAGGACCTGCAACAGTATCTAGGTACTGAGTTTCGTTTGGTAATGGATCATTAACGATACGGGCAACACGATTGTCTTCAAAATAAACGATCACACGATTATTTGTGATTTCTCCATTTGGTTTTTGGAGTCGAAAAATATAATCCCAACGTCCAGCGTGGAAAACATCAGTTAAAAGTGGGGTTCCTAAAGCAAAACGAACTTGCTCTTTTGTCATCCCTTGCTGAACACGATTTAGCATTTCATGAGAAATGAAATTACCTTGTTGAATATTGATTCTGTATGGAGTAAAAACATTTAATAGTTTTTGTACTCTTGTTTTTTCTCCTGTATTCAAAGCAGGGTTTTGAGATAATTTTCCTGAGGAATTCGTTTCTGATGTGGCGCTTGATATGGGTACGGCATTACCAACTGTTTCTTGAACGGGTTCGTCAAGAAATGTTTTTTTTGTCGTAACACCACAGCCTGCAAGCAATGTGGTTGCAAGGAATAAAGCTAAAAAAGCCCATTTGGAGGACAAAGTCGTATGCATTGTATAATTTAATCTCTGTTGCAATTCATTGAGCTAGATAATTAAACTCTATATGATAAAGCAGATAAGAAAAATAGGAAGTATTTTGTATCGTAACTGAAATTCAATATGAGTAAAAATACCACTGAAAACAACAATCCAGCCGAACTTAAAGCCAGCGGTCTTAAAGCAACCCAGCCAAGACTGAAAATTCTTGAAATTTTTCAGCAAAATCCAGTTCGCCATTTAAGTGCAGAAGACATTTATCGTTTATTAATGGCCGATAATTTGGAAATTGGGTTGGCAACAGTATATCGGGTGTTAGCACAGTTTGAACAAGCCGGACTTTTAACTCGTAATTTTTTTGAAACAGGTAAGGCAGTTTATGAGTTGAATGAAGGGGATCATCATGATCATATTGTTTGCTTAAGATGTGGGAGAGTCGAAGAATTTCATGATGATCGAATTGAAAAACGCCAAAGAGCGATTGCAAGAGAATATGGTTTTGAAATGGTAGATCATGCGTTAGCGTTATATGGCTACTGTACTCCGAGTTGTATAAAAGAAAGTAATTGATTTGTAACTCAAAAATACGAAATCTATTTCATTAATACTTATTATCAAAACCAGAATAAACAAAAGATAAAATTATCATTGCTTCTTAATTCGTTAAAAGACAACAACAAAATAAAATTTAATTTTTTATTCTCATTAACGATTTCTTTTTCCTTTTACTAGAATTGAAAGCATAAACTGATGCCAGTCTTTTTCTGGAGGCGGCTTATGTCTATTTCTGTTTGAAGAAAGCTTAAATTTCAGGTTCTAGATCAATTCTTAATAGGGAAAAATGTGAAAAAACTTTAATTGCTTTAACGGTGTTTAGTTCAGTTGCAGGTATGGTTCATGCGCAATTCAATATAATGATTTACGGGGTGTTTGATACGGGGTATGTCAAGGAAACTGGAAAAGATCTTCAGATGGGGAAAATAAAGATCCGTATTGACTTCAAGGAAGTAGAAGATCTGGGTTCTGGTTTAAAAGCAATTTTTTAATTGGAAAATCGCTTTAAGATAAATGATGGAACCAGAGATAGTAAAGCCAGAAAAGAGTGGGAAGGTGTTTCTGTTGGCTATATCTATAACCTATTCAAACGGACTGCTGTATATGGTCAGATTCTTATACTGATTGGGATACAAAAGAAATTGCCGGTTTTTATGGCTATGACGTAGAAAGTGCAACGAACGTACAAATTAGTATGATATATAGATTCTGATTGTTTTGTTTATGAAGTTATCAGTTGATAACTCCAATCAAAATATTAAAAGCGTGTATGTTTCAAACATACACGCTTTTTAAGTATGAATGCGATATAAAAGATTCAAAGCTCAGGTTTGGGTAACATGGTTTTGATTAAGTCTCTCCAGCTTACAATTCCGACTGGTCTAAAATCATCATCAACGATAGGGATGCATGAAATTTGGTGTGTATTGAAAAGAGCTGCAGCATCGCTAATTGAATTATCTGCTTTCAATGTAATTGGTTTTCGACTCATTATTTGGTGGACTCGTTTATTTAATGTTGCTAGATCTCGATGAGTCACAACCATTGTTCCCAAATTTGGACTGATGGCTTTTAAAAGATCTCTATCAGAAACCACACCAAAAAGTTTGCCATTATCTACAACTAATAAATGGTGGAATTTTGACTTGTCAAAAATTTCTTTTACTAAAAGCAGTTTGTCATCCAGATCGACGACAACAACTGTTTTTGTCATGATGTCTTTTATTTTCATTATTTTTACTCTTGCCAATAACGTGGTTTATTAATGTATAGATAATCAAATTTAACTTAATTAAGATACCATAAATAAATGATTTTTATGTTAAAAATGAGCAAGGCTAAAAAATTTGTTTGTATTTAAATTTTTTGTATGTAAATGAAAATAAATTGACTAAGCAAGATATTTCTCAACAAGCTTTACCCAATAACTCATTCCCAAAGGAATAATTTTGTCATTAAAATCATAGCTGGGATTGTGCAGTCGACAAGGACCACTTCCATGATTTTCATCTCGATGTTCTCCAGAACCATTACCAATGAAGACGTAGCATCCAGGTTTTTGTTCTAACATGAAAGAAAAATCTTCTGCAGTCATAGTTGGGACTGCATCTTTAACAACACGACTTTTTCCAACAATTGATTCCATTACATCGATAGCTATGTTTGTTTCTTTTTCATGATTAATTAAAGGTGGGTAATTTCGATGAAAATCAAATTCAATTTCGCATTGGAATGCTGTTGCGGTATGGGAGGCAATTTCACGCATACGACGTTCAATAAGATCTAATACATCAGTTGTAAAGGTGCGTACGGTGCCTGTTAGTACCGCATAATCTGGCACAACATTAAATGTGCTACCGGCATGAATTTGGGTAATAGATAAAACAGCTGTGTCAACTGGTGCTTTGTTTCGAGTAATAATAGTTTGCCAACTTTGTGCAATTTGAATAGCAGTCATGACAGGATCAATCGTATGGTTCGGTTGTGCACCATGACCGCCACGTCCATGAATGGTTAATGTAAATGTATTACTAGACGCCATCATTGGACCAGTTCTAACAGCAAATTCACCTTCAGCATAATCTGGCCAATTGTGCATGCCAAAGACAGCATCGACAGGATATTGATCAAAAATACCTTCGTTTATCATTTGTAATGCACCACCATTACTTTCTTCAGCCGGCTGAAAGATCGTGTATACGGTTCCATCAAAATGACGTGTTTTTGCAAGATGGATCGCAGCACCTAACAACATAGCTACATGTCCATCATGACCACATGCATGCATTTTTCCTGCATATTGTGATGCATGTTTAAATTGATTAACTTCGGTCATTGGTAAAGCGTCTAGATCTGCACGTAATCCAATGGCACGTTTTCCTTTTTTGCCCTCAATTTTGCCGATAACACCTGTTCCAGCTATGTTTTTAATTACTTCGATACCATTTTCTTCTAGTTTTTTAGCAACCAGCTCTGAGGTTCTTTTTTCTTCATAAGCGATTTCTGGATGTGCATGAATGTCACGGCGGATAGCTTTGATTTCAGAAAGTAGTTCTGGGGAAAAATCAATTAATTGAGTCATAATAAGATTAATTTTTATTAGGTAAACTTTGTTTTAGTGACGAGTTTTCTTGCGGACGATAAGCAAATCTTTCGGCTAGTGCATGGTAAAGCGGTATTGGACTAACAAACCGAGAGACAACACTAGCTAAAAGAGCTGTTATCATCAATGACAAAAGCATATGGTTACTTCCTGTCATTTCCATTGTAATAATAAAGGAAGTAAGAGGTGAGCGTGTGACGCCGGACAAATAAGCTACCATTACCAGTATGATAATGGCGCCATGAGGAGCAATAGAGGGGAAAATCAACGAAACGTTATCACCTAATCCTGCGCCAACTGATAGTGTTGGTGCAAAAAGCCCACCAGGTATTCCACTCAGTGTTGAGAGAAGGGTCGCAAGAAATTTGCAGATGCCGTAATACCAGACAAAAATACTATTTTCTGCTTCCAAGGTCATTTTGGTTGGCATGTAACTCGTGCCAAATGTTAAGCCTTGTGTTGAAAAACCTAAAATAGCAACGATTAAGCCGCAAGACGCTGCAAAAATATACGGATGTTTTTGAATAAAAGTTCTTATTTTTTCTGGTAGAAAAACTGTAAATTTTTGGACAAGAAGGCTAAATAATCCTCCTGCAGCTCCTCCAATTACACTGCAAATTAGGATAGCAGGAACATGTTGAGAGAGATCTAAAATAGCATTGGTTGAACCGAAGTAAATATAGTTTCCTTGAATAGCAAGTGAAACAAGACCTGCAATGATGACGGTTAATAGTGTTGAACTATGTGCATTAAAGGGATATTTTTTATTAAGCTCTTCAAATGCAAACATAATGCCAGCTAAGGGTGTATTAAATGCAGCAGCAATACCAGCGGCACCACCTGCTAAGACGAGGGTTCGGCGATGTTCTGCTGTTTTGAAAGGGCCATGTCCATAAAAAGCGTGACTGACTGATGCGCCGATTTGTACAGTTGGACCTTCTCGACCGATAGAGGCGCCCATAGCTAGACCACCTAGTAACATCACAATTTTACCGACAAGTATACGTATAGAAAGCAGGTTGTTTTTTTTCTGATCATCAGGGTCGTCAATAGCAGCAATGGTTTGAGGAATGCCACTTCCTTGGGTTCCTCTGAAAAAACGATTTGTTATCCAAGCAAAAAGTGCAAATGCTAATGGCATAAGGAGTAAAAGCCAATAATGCAATTTTTCTTGTAGCCATATATTTACTTGGTTAGCGTGATCACTCGCAATAGCAACGCTTACACCGATTAATCCAATTAAAAAAGATGCTAAAAACCAAATAAGGATGTGATGCCAAGTGTCACGTGTTCTATCAACAAGCCGATTGGTTGTTTGGTCTTGTTTTTGCGATGCTGTATTTTTTGGTAATTCTTCTGGTGAAGGTAAAGACATGGCGAGAATAGTTCATTAGTTTCCTATTTAATTATATTGGAACAATGATAAATATAGAAACAACAAATAAAAAAACCCGCAATGAATGACATTGCGGGTTAAAAATAAAGAACAATCTAGCTGATGGGAATTACATCATGCCGTCCATTCCCATACCGCCCATACCGCCCATTCCTGGGGCTGCAGCTGGTTTTTCTTCAGGGATGTCTGCAATCATGCAGTCTGTTGTTAACATCAATGAAGCAATAGAAGCTGCATTTTGAAGAGCAGAACGTGTTACTTTAGCTGGATCAAGTACACCCATTTCAACCATGTCGCCATAAGTATCATTTGCAGCGTTGTAACCAAAGTTACCTGTACCTTCCAATACTTTATTAACAACAACAGAAGCTTCTTCACCAGCATTAGCAACGATCATGCGCAGAGGTTCTTCAATTGCACGCATAACGATTTGAATACCTGCATCTTGATCTGGGTTGTCGCCTTTAATGTTGACTTTCGCACGTGCACGGAGTAATGCAACACCACCGCCAGGAACGATACCTTCTTCTACTGCTGCACGAGTGGAGTGTAAAGCATCTTCAACACGTGCTTTTTTCTCTTTCATTTCAACTTCAGTTGCAGCACCAACACGAATAACGGCAACACCACCTGCCAGTTTTGCAATACGTTCTTGCAGTTTTTCGCGATCATAATCAGAAGTTGCATCTTCCATTAAAACGCGAACTTGTTTAACGCGGGTTTGGATAGCAGAAACATCACCGCTACCATCGATAATGGTGGTGTTTTCTTTATTAATTTCGATACGTTTTGCTTGACCTAATTGTTCTAATACAGCGTCTTCGAGATTCAAGCCTGTTTCTTCAGTAATAACTTGTCCACCAGTTAAGATAGCAATATCTTCTAACATTGCTTTACGACGGTCACCGAATCCTGGAGCTTTAACAGAACAAGTTTTCAGAATACCACGAATGTTGTTGACAACTAATGTTGCTAATGCTTCACCTTCAACATCTTCAGCAATAATCAGAAGAGGGCGACCTGCTTTTGCAACTTGTTCTAACAAAGGTAATAAATCACGTATGTTAGCGATTTTTTTATCGGTCATCAGGATATAAGGATTATCCAGAACCGCAGTTTGTTTTTCAGGGTTGTTAATGAAATATGGAGAGAGGTAACCGCGATCAAACTGCATACCTTCGACGATTTCGAGTTCGTCGGTTAAGGATTTTCCATCTTCAATGGTAATAACACCCTCTTTACCAACTTTATCCATAGCTTCAGCAATACGTTCACCGATAGAGGTATCGCTGTTTGCGGAAATAGAACCAACTTGAGCGATTTCTTTGCTGGTGGTGGTTGGTTTTGCAATTTTTGCGAGTTCTTCTACAACTGCATCAACTGCTTTATCAATACCACGTTTCAGATCCATTGGGTTCATACCAGCTGCAACGTATTTCATTCCTTCGCGAACAATAGCTTGAGCTAAAACAGTTGCAGTTGTTGTGCCGTCACCCGCATTGTCATTGGTTTTGGACGCAACTTCTTTAACCATCTGAGCGCCCATGTTCATGACTTTGTCTTTGAGTTCAACTTCTTTTGCTACGGTAACACCATCTTTTGTTACTAAAGGAGCACCCCAGCTACGCTCAATAACCACATTGCGACCTTTTGGACCGAGTGTTACTTTTACAGCGTTTGCCAGAATATTAACGCCCTCAACCATTTTGGCACGAGCGCTATCACCAAAAATTACTTCTTTTGCTGCCATGTGTTTTTCTCCGTTTTTAAATTAAATCTTATTGTCTTTTAGGATTCGAATTATTTATCGATGATCGCCATGACGTCTGTTTCATGCATAACAAGCAGTTCTTCGCCTTTAATTTTTACGGTTTGTCCTGCGTATTTACCAAAAAGTACACGGTCACCAACTTTGACATCCATTGGTAAAACTTTTCCTTCTGGAGTGATTTTTCCATTACCAACAGCGAGTACTTCGCCCTGATCTGGTTTTTCTGCAGCGGTTTCTGGAATAACAATACCGGATGCAGTTGTGGTTTCTAAGTCCATGCGTTTGACGATGATGCGGTCATGTAGGGGACGAAGTTTCATAACAAAAATTCCTCTTATTACTTAATTGTTAGTCAATAAAAATCTTAATTTTAAATGTCTGTTTTTTAGACATATATTTCGAGTTTATGTTTTAAGCCTGAGAGCGTGTTAGCACTCTTAATCAACGAGTGCTAAGTATATGGGCGGTTATTTGGTATTTCAAGAGATGATTTGAAAAAAAAATTTATTTTTTAAGGGATTCAAAAAATAGGGTTATTCAGTATGTAAATACTAGGGCATAGGATGTCATAAATCGATCTTGCTGTTTTGTCATTTATTAAGGTTCAGTAAAAATACGGCGTTAAGAATTCGTTTGGTTAATTAAAAGAAAATAAGTTAAGGCGTATTAATATCATTAGAAAATGAAGTGACTTTACACTTTTCTGGTAGTTGAGAATGCGGGCAGTTTCGGCAACTAGAGCAATGAAAAGTACTTACAATAGGAATCCTTTTTTGATTGGAATTCTCTTTTGGGTTTACTTTTTTTAGGAAAATACTGTTCAAAAAAAATTGAAATAAATTGGGTAGACAATGTTTAACGATAATCCCAATAGATAAGATTAATAAAAAAGCGACAATAAGTTCTTGCATTATCAGCTTCCAACGAAGTAAGAAGTTACATGAAACACGACAAAAGAGGCTAAATAAGCAAGTGCAAAAAGATAAACCGTCATAATCAGCGCATATTTCCAAGAATTGGTTTCTTGTTTCGTTGCAATGATCATAGGTAAGCATTGAGGCGCAAAGACATACCATGCTAACAGTGATAGTGCTGTAGGTAATCCCCAAGTTGTTGCAAGAATGGAAGAAAGTGCAAGGGACATTTCATCTTCACTTCCTGATAAAGCATAGACAGTACCGAGTGCAGCAACTGATGCTTCTCTAGCTGCCATTCCTGGAATCAGGGCGATGGATAATTGCCAGTTAAATCCGATAGGTTCAAAAATATAGTGGAGTAAATAGCCTATTTGTCCTGCAATGCTATATCGAATTGCAGGTTCAGTTGCGTTTTCTGGAGCACCGGGAAAACTGGAACAAAACCACAGTAAAACCATTAACGCAAAAATAATAGTTCCTGCATGGGTAATGAAAATTCTTGCTCTTTCCAATAATGCTAATAAAAGGCTTGACAGTTTTGGCCAATGGTAGGCAGGAAGCTCCATAATGAGAGGCTGGTACTGATTTTTTTGGATAAAAATCTTGATTATCCAACCAATAATCATGGCAAAAACAATACCACTCAAATAAAGTGTAAAAAGAACCAATCCTTGTAAATTAAAAATACCTACGTTTTTATTTGGAATGAAAGCACCTATAACTAGCAAATAAACAGGAAGTCTTGCAGAACAAGTGATTAAGGGGGCAATCATAATTGTTGCTAAACGACTACGAGAATCATGGATGGTTCGTGTAGCCATGATGCCAGGAATAGCGCAAGCGAAGCAGGACAGAAGAGGAATAAAAGAACGTCCAGATAAGCCAGCCGAACGCATAAGACGGTCAAGCAGGAATGCTGCTCTAGGAAGATATCCCGATTCTTCTAAAACAAGTAGGAAGAAAAAGAGGATTAATATTTGAGGTAAAAAGACAATAACACTTCCTACACCTGCTAATAAACCATCAATGAGTAGACTTTTCAAGATTCCATTAGGGAAAAGGCTTCCTACAATTTCTCCTGTTACTGCTATACCTGTTTCAATCCACTCCATGGGAAGTTCCGACCAACTATAAACAGCTTGAAACATGCCAAATAAAATAGTAGCAAGAATAAAATATCCCCATAAAGGATGAAGAACAACGGCATCAATTTTATCTTCGAAAGAATGGGCTGCAGGGGAAGACTTGATGGCATTGTTAAAGATAGAAGTAATTTGTTCTTTCGATAAGGATGTTTCTGGATTTTGTTTAATGAAAAGATTATCGTTTTTTAAGAGCAAGACTTCTTTTTTAATCGCGTTGCATAATTCTGGTAAGCCTTTTGATTGTATTGCGACAGTTTCTATAATCTGAATATTCAATTGTTTGGCAAGCGATTGGGAATCGATTTCTATGCCTCTTTTGTTTGCAATATCCATCATATTCAGTACAAGAATAACTGGATATTTCAATGCTTTTATATCTAATAAAAGTTGTAAATTACGTCGAAGATTATTTGCGTCAACAACTAGAACAATTGCATCAATTTTTTCACTATCTTTTCCAAAACCTTGCAAGGTTTCTTGGGTTATTGCTTCATCAGGGGAGAGTGTTTTTAAACTATAGGTGCCTGGTAGATCAATAATTTTAAATGTGTTTTCTTCGTGATGAAGATATCCTTCTTTTCTTTCTACTGTTACACCAGCATAATTGGCTATTTTTTGATTTGATCCTGTTAATTTATTAAAAAGAGCTGATTTACCGCTATTTGGATTCCCAACTAACGCAATCGTGCCACTGAAATTACTATTTTTTTTTATTGTGTTGCGGGTTTCTGACATGGTTTATTAATCTTTTTTTACATAAATCATGGACGCTTCTAAGCGTCTTAAAGCAAAGGTGGCATTTCCAATTCGAACAGCAATTGGATCTTTGCCAAAAAAAGATTCTGCAATGATGGATATTTTTTCACCAGGAAGAAAACCTAATTCCAAAAGACGTGTGCGAATAGGCTCTGGTTTGCTATCGTCCCCATTAGCTAATCCCATAATGGTTGCGCAATCACCTTTATTTAATTGCGACAGATTGCTAATTTGTTGTAGTTGAATAGGTGGGTTCAGAGTCATTTTGTGGTTCCAGCTATCAATAATTGATATTTAGTTTGATGAAAAATTCGATTTGCAAATGATAATTATTCTTAATTAAAAAATCAATAGAAATGAAAATTATTCTTATTTGAGTATGCTTTTTTATTTCTAGTAAGTTTCAATATTGCGGCTAGAGCAAGAAAAACATTTTTTGATCATCCAAATATTTCTTGAGAAGAAAAGTCATATTTTTGAAAGTAAATTGATTTATGGCAGTTCTTGTTTAGCGGGGCTAGAATATAAAGAACGAATTCAACAAAGCCTTTTAATTTATGAAAGTACAAAACTGGCGAAGTGTCATGTTACGAAGATATTGGTCTTTAATTTTTGTAATATTTTTATTTCCGCTGACAGTAAACGGGTTTGCTCAAACTGTAGAAGATTTGCCGGAAGATTTTGTAAATGCTTTAAATAAGGCAGAAATTCCTGTTGAAGCAGTTGGCATTTATATTCAGCCTCTTTCAAATTCAGGTGGCTCTAAAATTGGATTATTAGAGGTAAATGACGATATTCCTTATTTGTCAGCCTCAACAATGAAAGTTGTGACAACTTACTCAGCTCTTGAAATTTTGGGCCCGGCTTATCGTTGGGAAACAGAAGTTTATTCAAAAGGTCGTCAAGAGGGTGATGTTTTAATCGGAGACTTAATTTTTAAGGGAAGTGGTGATCCTGAATTTGATTTGGATAGTTTTTGGTATCTTTTGCGCTTAATTAGGCAAAAAGGAATTCGGGAAATTCATGGTAATTTAGTATTGGATCGTAGTGCTTTTGCGGAAATTGATTTTGATTCAGGGGCTTTTGATGATGATCCATTTCGTCCTTATAACGCTGGCCCTGATGCCCTACTGTTAAATCGAAAAGTTCTTGAGGTTATATTTAAGCCGAATGGTTTAGATGGGACAGTTACCGTACTTACTTCTCCTACTTTAGATGGTATTGCTATTACACCGCCGACTCTAATTGATACAGGAAAATGCAACGCATGGAAAAAACAAATACAGCTCGAGTTTACAGATAAGGAAATTAGATTTAATGGGAACTATCCTTTAGCGTGTGGGGAACAAAACTGGCTTGTTTATCCGGCAACGATGCGTAACTCGGTTTTCTTTAAATCGGTATTTGTCAGCCTTTGGAAAGAACTAGGTGGACAGTTTTATGGAGATGTAAAAGAAGGGGTGTTGCCAGAAGATGCTTTTTTATTAGCAAAATGGCACTCGCCAACACTAAGCGAAGTTGTTCGCGAGACCAATAAATATAGCAATAACATTATGGCACGTCATATTTTGATGACAATTGGTCGCAAATACTCAGATGAGCCTGCAACGCCAGAGCAAGGTATCGCTGCGATTTATTCCTTTTTAGCAGAGAAAGGGATTTCTACAGAAAATCTTTTTATAGAAAATGGATCAGGATTGTCACGTGTTGAACGCATTTCTCCCAAAACCATGGGGAATATCTTATTTAATGCTTTTCATTCAGCAGTCATGCCTGAATTAATGGCTTCATTTCCTGTTGTTGGGCGCGATGGTACACTTTGGCGTAGTATGAAATACACTAATGTTGCGGGAAAGGCACATATAAAAACAGGAGCAATACAGGATGTAAGAGCTATAGCAGGATATGTATTGTCGTCCTCTGGAGAACGTTACATAGTTGTATTTATGGTAAACCATCCAAATGCAGGTGGTTATCAAAAAGCAAGAGATGCTTTGCTAAACTGGATTTACGATAAAGGTTAATTAAAATAAGCCTTTGCGAAATAATATACAGCGACTACTAAGAAAAAAACAGCGAGTGCTCGCAGGGCTTTATTAACTATTCCAACTTTATTTTGATCTTTATTAGACATAATTTATTTATTTTGTTGCATTGAATAAGTTTAAAAATTTAATTATTAGATTATAATATTGTTTTCTATTTTTATAGATAGAAAATATAATATACAAACTGCACAGAATTATGCAGTTTAAATGATCGCAATGTACCTTTTTGTATACTATAGATCCTAAGTTTTGTATATTTGCTTGACATATTAGTAAATATTGTTACATAATTTGGGGTTCCTTGCGGAGGGGTGGCCGAGTGGTTAAAGGCAGCAGACTGTAAATCTGCCCTCTTACGAGTACGCTGGTTCGAATCCAGCCCCCTCCACCAAATGCATACTAAGGTTGCGACTGAGGTGGATAATCAGGCGGGCGTAGCTCAATGGTAGAGCCGAAGCCTTCCAAGCTTAAGATGAGGGTTCGATTCCCTTCGCCCGCTCCAGTTTTGGCCTAGAAAACATCAGCAAGGCCGGAAGTGCCCTTGTAGCTCAGTGGTAGAGCACTCCCTTGGTAAGGGAGAGGTCACGTGTTCAATCCACGTCAAGGGCACCATAAAGATTTTTTTTCGCAGCAGATACAGGGAAAATTGGTTTTCCAATTTTCGATTTATTCGTTAGGAGTCTAAAAATGGCAAAGAGCAAATTTGAGCGGACTAAGCCGCACGTGAACGTAGGGACGATTGGTCACGTAGACCACGGCAAGACGACCCTGACTGCGGCGATTGCGACGATATTGGCTAAGAAATTCGGAGGTGAAGCGAAGGATTACGATCAGATTGACGCTGCTCCGGAAGAGAAAGCAAGAGGTATTACAATTAACACCTCACACGTTGAGTATGAAACAGCAAACAGACACTACGCACACGTAGACTGTCCGGGTCACGCTGACTACATCAAGAACATGATTACTGGTGCAGCGCAAATGGACGGAGCTATTTTGGTATGTTCAGCAGCAGACGGTCCAATGCCACAAACCCGTGAGCACATTTTGTTGGCACGTCAAGTTGGTGTTCCATACATTATTGTTTATCTGAACAAATGTGATCTGGTTGATGATGAAGAGTTGTTGGAACTGGTAGAAATGGAAGTGCGTGAATTGCTGTCACGTTATGAATTCCCAGGAGATGACACCCCGATCATCAAAGGTTCTGCGAGATTAGCATTGGAAGGTGATACCAGTGAATTGGGTGAGCAATCCATTATGTCATTGGCAGAAGCATTGGATACCTACATTCCTGAGCCAGAACGTGCAGTAGATGGTACATTCTTGATGCCTGTAGAGGACGTATTCTCCATTTCAGGACGCGGTACAGTAGTAACCGGTCGTGTAGAAAGAGGTGTCATCAAAGTTGGTGAAGAGATTGAAATTGTAGGTATTCGTGAGACCACCAAGACCACCTGTACTGGTGTAGAGATGTTCCGTAAGTTGTTGGATCAAGGTCAGGCTGGTGACAACATTGGTGTATTGCTCCGTGGTACCAAGCGTGAAGATGTAGAACGTGGACAAGTTTTAGCGAAGCCAGGTTCCATCAAGCCACACAGTCACTTTATGGGTGAGATTTACGTATTGTCCAAAGATGAAGGTGGACGTCATACACCATTCTTCAACAATTACCGTCCACAATTTTACTTCCGTACAACAGACGTAACCGGTTCAGTAGAATTGCCACAAGATAAAGAGATGGTAATGCCAGGCGACAACGTATCAATCACAGTGAAGTTAATTTCACCGATCGCGATGGAAGAAGGATTGCGTTTTGCGATTCGTGAAGGTGGTAGAACAGTTGGAGCTGGTGTCGTTTCCAAAATTATTGAGTAAT
>JAZUNA010000020.1:0-1997 GCA_045603905.1 Oxalobacter sp.
ACAGATTTTGCGCCAAGATAGAATGATGTGTAACCTGACATAACTTCAGCAAATGTGAAAGCACCAACATAACCCATTTTTGCTTTGTCAGCAGTGATTTTACCAGCGTCAATCATTTCCTTGAGTTTAAGACCTGCAGCAACACCTGCAAGGTATCTGCCTTCGTAAATTGATGCGAAAGCATTGTGGAAGTTAGCAAGACCTGCTGTGTGAGCCTGTGTACCTGTAGCGTGACAGAACTGAACATCAGGATATTTTTTAGCAGCGTCAATTAAGAATGATTCGTGACCAAAACTGTCAGCAAAGATGATGTCACAACCGTCAACTTCGATAAGTTCAACAGCAGCATCATAGCAGTCTTTTGATTCAGGAATCTGAGTTTTCTGAGCATATTCTACGCCCATTTCTTCACAAGCAGCTTTAGCAGCATCAATGAAGTTTTTGTCGTAAGTTGATTGCTCATCGTGAAGGAAGATGAAACCAACCTTTAAATCTGCAGGTTTGTTTTCATCCTGGTCTTTTGTTCCGCCACAAGCGCCAAAGCAAAGTGCAATCATAGAAATTGCAAGGCAAAGAGCGAGAACTTTTGCAAGTTTTTTCATTGGAATTACCTCCGTTTGAATTTATTTATCTTAAAGATGCAGTTGATTTTTCTGCATCAGAAAGCCAGAGATCAGAGATCAGGGATCAGGGATCAGGGATCAGGAGGCACAAATTTTATTTTTCTAATTTGGTTATTAAAGAATTGAGCATTTTTCCAACTTCTTGAGATAGAGAAAAAGCTCTTTCTGTATTTTCATTTGTAAAAAATTCCAACATAATACCAATATGTATTTGTGTTTCAAGTTCATATAAAGAACCACGAGCAATATCTAAAAATCTACTGTATTCGAGTTTTGATTTTCTTCCATATCCTTCGGCAATATTAGATGGTATAGATACGGCAGCTCTTCTCATTTGATCTGAAAGTGCATAAGTTTCTTCTTTGGGTAACATTTTTGCTAATAAGTAAATTTCTTTTACTAAATCCATTGCCTTTTGCCAGACAATCATTTCTCTATAAATCATAAGAACCTCCAACAAAATATAAATGAGCTAAATTATGATACTACAGACTGGATTTTAGCGAAGCCCTAATATCTAATTTCTGGTCCCTGATCCCTGAAACTAACTCCGTTAGTTTCATCCATTTCTTCAACTATCGCAAGCGACTGAAGTTCAATCCCCATCTCGCGTAATTTCTTGCCACCGTCCTGAAAGCCTTTTTCAATTGCAATACCAATGCCGACTAAGTTTGCACCAGATTGCTTTAAAATGTCAAGCACAGAAAAAGCGGCATTACCACCAGCGAGAAAATCATCAATAAAGAGAATGTTGTCAGCGGGGGAAATGTATTTTTTAGAAACTATCATATCGTAATCTTTACCGTGTGTAAAAGAGTGACTGTGAGCAGAGTAAACCTCGTTGCCTACATTTTTATGAGAAGATTTTTTAGCGAAAACAACAGGAACGTTAAAATATTTAGCCGCCATAACAGCAATAGCAATTCCTGAAGATTCAACAGTTAAAATTTTGTTTATACCTTTGTCTTTAAAGAGTCTGTAAAATTCTTTTCCCATTTCGTCTAAAAGGTTTACATCAATCTGGTGGTTTAAAAACATATCTACCTTTAAAATATCAGTACCGATAACTTGTCCTTCTTGTCTGATTTTTTCTTCTAAAAGTTTCATTTTATGACCACCCACTGCTGATTTAAATATACGAACTAATTATATAATAATATTTTCCATTTTGCAATGTTTAGTTTGTCGAAAATTGAATATTTACTTTGTAAAAAATGATGAAATACTTATTAGCACCGTTAGAACGTTGATAAGGTTTATTTTTGTCACCGCCAACGCAAAGATCAGTTCTATGGTTAATAAGAATCTTAGCGTCACCACCTGCAACTCCAAGGATTGGTTTTCCTAAGAATTCAACAATGCTTGAAAAAGCAT
>JAZUNA010000021.1:0-5484 GCA_045603905.1 Oxalobacter sp.
ACCTGTTTATCCGCATTGAATGTTTCGCTTAGATAGAGTGGAAATAGAGGCGTTAGTAGATAAAATGAAAAAAACAGCAAGGAATTTGCTAGCCATGCTCTGAGATAGTTGCCTGCCCACAACTTTTCAGATACTTTTCCCATCTTATTTTATTGATTCAATTGATATGCTGAAAACGCCGCACTTTCGCACGACTAAACTCTTTATCTATTTAATCAATATTTTATAGAAAATTTTAAATTTGTTTATCTATGAAGATGAATTATCATTTTCCTTGATGGAGTCTACTTTCGGCACGTCCAATTTTGGAGGAGATGGAGGAGTTTGTCTGGCAGCTTGGCGTTTTTCAACAAGATAAAGCCAAGCCAGTAATTCTGCGACAACACGATAAAGCAAAGGCGGAATATCCTGATCCAATTCCACCTGCATCAAAAGGGCAACTAATTCTTTTGATTGATGAACAAAAACTCCGTTCTCATTCGCTTTACGAATAATTTCCTCAGCAATTAAGCCTCGCCCTTTAGCAACAACTTTTGGCGCTCGACTTCCAACTTCATAAGCTAGCGCAACCGCACTTTGTCTTAAATCAGTTTGTTTCATCGTTCACCATAAAATAATCTAATTTTGCACCCGCATTTTCTAGCGCACCAATCAATTCGGGAGCAAATTGGCGCAAAGCAGTCGTTGAATCTTCATCAACCACTCCCAATTTGACTTGAACTGCATTACCAACCAAACGCATTGTTGCTGTAACTTCTCCCAAAAGCGGCAAATTTACCCGTAAAACACTTTGCCATCCTGGTTGTGTATTTTGACCATATTCCTTTTGACGACGTGGTGTATCATCTTCCACTTCCCATTCTATCGTCTGACCTGGCCAAAACTCGCCTTGCCAAATCACTTTTCGTTGTTCCATCGCATCCAATTGCATGCGAATCATTTGAGCGGCATTTTGATCAATAACCGAATCAATCTTTTCCAGTTGCGCTTGATTTGTTCCTGATATTCTAGCTGCTGCCTTATCAACTAAAGACTGTACCCAACTTTTTTCCTGTAATTTTTCCAGTTGATTCATTTGATCATCCGCTTTAACCGACGGTTTTAAAATCTGACCATTTTGAATCTGACTGTTTTGATTTTGAGGTTGATTTGTTTGAAGCTGATTGGGATTTTGCATTTTCGCTTGCGGCTCAGCCATCAACGATTCTTGAGAACGTGTTCCCGCCACCCATTGAGCCAAATGCGACTCATAAAAAAGACCGCTTGTACTAAACATGTTGGATAACATACTTTCCAAAGCAGACGCCATATTAGATGACGTTAATACGGATGCTGCTTCTGCGCTTGGCGCAGTGGAAAGTAACGGCGTTCTACCCGCTAAAGTGGCTGTTGAACCATCTTGAGACACTGATCGAAGAATGTTATCAATCAATTTCCCGGTATTGGATAACATTGAATGAGCAGCCGGATCTCTTTCAAAAAGAAATGTCAAACGCGGTTCGCGAGCAAGCAAAGTAAGTGTGACTTTTTCCCCTACTTTGGCATCAGGCGGCAAATCCATCTGCACAACCGTATCGGCAACCCTGACCATGGATGTCCCACTATCCGTTTGTGAAACAATTTCGGCAGGAAGTGGTCTGCCAACTGCTATCGTCATCAAACGCGCATAAACATCCTGACGTAAATCACCGGCAGGAAAAACCTGCTGCAATGCAGTCGTTTGAGAGACAGGGCGAGTGCCTGCGACGTCGCTCCGTATCAGTTCCATATGAACTAACGAATAACGTTCGCGCGATAAGCGCGGTTAACTTTACGTGCAGTAGCGGAATGACGAATCAGATCGCCTAATTCTTTTATTCGTGGTTCTGTCAATTCCCGAATTCGGCGATCATCATCTAAAATCTTTTGGATAATACTGATTTTGTGTCTGGCTTCATCTTCTGACAGTCCTTCATGACTGTCATTTGTCTTTAAGACACTAACATATGCAGAACATTGCGACTCAAGTTCCGTCAACATATCCCATTCATTGGCTTCTGCGGCTTGTACCATCAGGTCCATAACACCAGATACTTTCTCGTAAACGGTTATGATCGCATTTTTATCCATCGTTATGCCCTCATTTGGGTAAATGTTCGTGGTGCAAGCGGATCTGTTTGCTGCGCTGCCATTTGTTGTGCTTTCGCAGCTTGATTCAGTTGTTTTTCTGCTGTTTCAGCAATTTCGTCCCAAGCTCCTTTAATATTGTCCAAAAGCCCACGAACTTCTGACAGCATTTCCTGATTATTTTTTACATTAGCTTCAAAAAGGCGACGAGCCATATAGTCATACAACTCATACAAATTATCTGCCAATTCTCCACCGGCTTCTCTATTCAAACTAGCTCTTAATCCAACCAGGATAATCTGAACAGCTTTGGCAATAGATTCTCCTTTTTTTTCAATATTGCCGGCTGCCATATGTACAGAAGCTTGATCGATGGCTTTTAGCGCACCTTCATATAACATGGCAATCAATTTATGTGGACTTGCTGCCAATACCCCTGTTTCAACACCAATCTTTTGATAAGCATTGACTCCATATCGAGTAGAACCAAACATACACTTTCCTAATTTCTTCTAATCTACTAATGTAATTAATCCTTACTGTCCCACATACTGGATATGCTAGCTAATTGCTGCGTCAAATAGCTACTGGTTGAATTTAGATTCGCAATCAATAAATCCAGATTCGTAAACTGCTGACGATAGATTTCTTCCCTTGCGGCAATTCGTTCCTCGTATTTAGCGTAATCTTCTTCAACCCGTCTAATCGATTTATTAACCCCATCAATTCTTGATTGAATCGCACTGCCTTCACCTTGCAGGCTTTTAGCCAGTTTTGTAAATTGATAAGCAAAACCTTGGGTAAAGCTAACCGTACCCTTGATATTGTTATCTTCACCTGTTACCTTGAGCTTGATACCATAAGCATCTGTACCACTTGCTCCGGTTAAGGTCTGCCCTTTTCCTGTTGCCGCCTGTCCATTAATGGTTCCTTTAACATCCAGTCCATCTACTTGCTTATTATTTTCAAAAAGACCACCGGTTTCAGTAATTTTTACACTTGAACCGGATCCCCATGCTGCTGATGTAACAGTAAACTTACCGTCTTCGACTTCAACGCTGACATTAGCATCCGTTTCTTTAAACGCTGTATTAATTTTGGATTGCAAGTCAGCAGCAAACTCTTTGGCAGTAGCAAAACTTTTTTCATCCAAGGTAATGGATTTAGTTACTCCATCCACTGTTACCTGCATGGTACGATCTGTCGCTGTTTTACCTGTAAAATCCAGGTTATTGCCCACCAAATTAAATTCATAGGTTCCTTTTGTTGCGACCTGCTCAATTTCCACTTCAAATGAACCTGTCTTGGCATAATCGGCAGCATCCTCAAAAGTGATGGAAGTATTACTACTTAATCCACCTTCTGCAAACATGGCCGTGAAAGCATCGAAATTCTTGTCTAATGCTTCACCTAATTTGGAACTGTCAATTTCCAAAACGCCGTCTTTGTTAACCGCAATACCAACATCAGACAGCATGCGATATCCCTGGATGCCCCCTGAAATAACTTGAGATAAGAGACCCTTAACTTCTGTTTGAATGGAACGTACTGCAGAATCTCCAGTTAGAACCGAAGCGGTTTCTGTTTCAGCATTGTATGAAGTCAGATCCTTTAAGGTCTTCATCAGGTCGTTATAGGCTTGTACCATCTCTTCAACAGCAGTTTTAGCTGCACCAGTATCACGTGATACTGATAACGTCGTTGACTCATCTGGATCAGCTTTTAACAATTTGATTGTGACGCCATCGACTGCATCACTGACAGAATTTGAAGCTTTACTGATTTTGATACCATTCAAGGTGAATTCTGCATTTTGAGCTGCCTGGGTCTGCTCCATATTCTGAGCAGATGCCGGATCATAATTTAACAGGTTGCCCAGTGCCTCATCGCCATCCACGGAAATTTTCATGGACTGCTCTTTACCCGTTGCATCATTAGTCAAAACCAGCCGATATGGTGAATCGCTGCCATCATTGACAATGGATGCTGTTACGCCAATACCTGCGGCGTTAATAGCATCACGAATCCCTTCTAAACTATTATTACTCTCGTCAATTTCAATGTATTTGATGCCTTTGTTATTGGATTCAAAAGTGGCATCTGCGTACTTTCCATCTGTTAAGGTGCCACTGGAAATCTCGCCAAAATCAATGGCAATCTTACCCTTTCCGATTGCCTCCTTTTTATCTGCAACACCTTTTGCAACCAAACTTTGAGATTGTGCTAACTGACTGACTTTGAGGGAATACGTCCCATTAGAAGCTGTACTGCTAGCAGAAATCGTGGCAATATCGGTATTGGTACTACCAGCATTGGTTTTTTGATATTTACTGATAGAGGATAAGCCGCTAACGGCACTTTCGAACGTTGACAGTGCACTTTGGACCATACTATAGGCTGAAAGCTTGGTTTCATAGCTACTTTGCTTTTGAGCAAGTCTTGTCAAAGGTTGCTTTTCAACCTGCATCAGACTGGTCAATGTTCCTTCCAAATCCAGTCCTGAACCAACCCCAAGTGATGTAATCGTACTCATCTTATTATTCCTCTACTTACTCATCTTACCCTATCCTGTCAATTGGCAAACAGGAGAATAAAAGTGCATATATGGCTTATTTTTTAGGAATCTTTACAGAATCCGCATTTAATACTGCGAGCTTATCAAGCAATTTCTTATTTAACGGCAAACAGACTTAACTCTTTAGCACAGTATGTGATTTAAACACGTTCTTTTACAAAAATTCCCTGCATCTTACCTAGGGATTTTGCCAGTTCCAAAGCTTCTTCAGAAGGAATCTGTTTTAAAACTTCTTTTGTTTCAGGATCAACGATTTTGACAACAACGCGACCCAAATCCTCATCAACAGATAAATCCAAATTGGTGCGGATAGATGCCAGTGATTCGGAAATATAATCTACTGCTTTTTGCGTGCGCTCTTTTTCTGCCTGTTTTTCCGCTTCTTCCATAGGTGTGGAAGCTTTTTGGCGATTGGATTTAGCCTCTTTTGCTTTGGCTTCTTTTTCAGTCGCTAAGGTTTTGGTGTTTGCTTGGGCTTGCACACCCTGCGAATCTTTTTGCGTATCTTTTGCCGCCTGAGACAAAGTCAGACGGACAGAGGCCTCCGTATTAGGCTGACGGATATCTTTTGCCTGAGTTTGTACATTTTCTTTTTCTGCTGTTTTGCGTGCAACTGCTGTCTGCTCGGACTCTGTAACCTGTGGAACTGCTTTTACGGTTTGCACATTCGTTTGCTCTGATACTTTATTTTGTGCTACCTGAGAGGTCATTCCACTGTCCACTATTGGTTTATTTCCAGCAGAAACGTTTCCAATAGATTTGATTTCCATTTTCTTCTCCTGTTTAAGTCTGTCTTGCCAATT
>JAZUNA010000022.1:0-15590 GCA_045603905.1 Oxalobacter sp.
ACAGTCAAATTATCATAGACTGGCTCACCAAGATTAAACTTGATGCGCATATCAATAATGGGAACAATCGCACCTCTTAGATTAGAAAGACCTAAGATGAAACTGGGCACATTTGCCAGCTTTGTTGTCGGCTCAAACTCACGAATTTCCTGAACTTTAAGAATATCTATACCATATTCCTCGTTACCCAGCTTAAAAGCCAAGTATTCTCTTGGAGCGAACTCTACTGCAGAGGTAGTTGCAGTAGTTTGTTCAGCATTTACCGCCATTTTTATCTTTCAACAAAAAAATATCAATGCAAAAAAGTTTTTTTGCATTCAAATCATAGGAACCTTTACTGTATTATAAAACCAAATGTTGATTAAAAGAAACTTTTTTTAATCTTTTTATCAATTATAAATTTTGTAATTAAAACAACTTATCCCTAATTTAACAAATAATTCCATCCATCAAGTCAAACCGACTACTATCCATTTTTAAATTAAATCTACTTTCACTAACATACCTTATTTCTTCATATCTTCTGCAGTTTGATTTGTAAAAAACAAAAACTCTGCTGTACTATTTCGTATTTAAAATTTCTTGCTCATAACTACCATACATATACATTGATATTTTGCTCAGAACTAGAGGAAATCTATATGCGCACCCATACTGAAGGATACGTTACCGATCTCGCTTATCTTGGAACATTTCAACGAGAACTTACCCCAGACTTTATTCGATTCTGTTTACTTACAAATGGAGTCGATTTACCAGCTCGCACTGAAAATGAACCATTTCGTTACCTAGAATTGGGTTATGGACAGGGTCTCTCATTAAATATTCATGCTGCAGCATCTACCGGAGAATTCTGGGGAACTGACTTCATGCAAGAACACGCTGATAATGCTCAAGGTATGGCTGATGCAGCAAAATTGAATAATGTAAAAGCCCTAAATATGAGTTTTGCTGAGCTTGACGCTTATGGTAGCAAAGGCAATCTGCCAACTTTCGACTTAATTACCTTACATGGTGTATGGAGTTGGATTAATGCAGAAAACAGAAAATATATTCAAAATATTATTGATCGTCATTTAAAACCCGGTGGCGTTGTCTATCTCAGCTACAATGCGCAACCAGGTTGGGCATCATTCATGCCTGTGAGAGAGTTGTTAATCAAATATGCCGACGCGACAAGCGCACATTTGGATAGCGGAACACAAACACAAGAAGCTTTTGCCTTTGCTAGAAATTTTGCTGAAACCAAAACAGCTTTCTTTATGGAAAATAATCATTTAAAAGACAAATTAATCAGTCTTAAAAATGAGTCAGTGCAGTACCTTGCCCATGAATACATGAATCGAAACTGGCAACCTTTCTATTTTGACGAAGTAGAAAAAGACATGAATGCTATCGGATGTAGTTTTGTTACATCCATGCATTCACCAATAAGACAAGAAGATTATTTGCCAGCAGAAACACTCTCAATATTAAACGCAACACAAGATGCAACCATGAGAGAAATCTATTACGACTTTGCTGTAAACAGAACATTTCGCGCAGATCTGTTTATGAAGGATATGAAAAAAATTTCTTCAGATGAACAACAAAAACGGATCAATGATCTCCATTTTGTTTTGAGCAATCCGCTTGTTTTCTTCCTGGATATGCATCGATTCACTATCCCGACTCACCTTGGATCTGCTCTTTTGAAAGAAGAAACCGTTGTTCCTTTACTTGCAACAATTGCTGAAAAATCAGGTAAACCAAAAACATTGGACTACCTTAGAAATAGCCCTCGTCTATCCGAGATAAGTCATAGCGAATTATTTTATCTAGTAACCGTCCTAACTTATGCCGGCTATCTCTTTGTGGCACAACCTGAATTTGATCAGAAAAAGCTTGAGGATTGTGCCCGTCTTAATCGAGTTTTATGCGAAAAAGCAATAACTGAAGAAGGCAATACTTTCCTCGCATCTCCAATTGCCGGAACGGCTATTCCGGCTACTCGTATGGAACAACTTTTCCTGCTGGCTTATGCTAATGGAAAAAAACGACCTGAAGACTGGGCTGAGTTTGCTTCTAAAATTTACGAACAACAAAATATTACCGTCAAAGATAATAATGGTGATTCACTTTGGCCAGAAGAAGTACTCCCTCATTTAATAAATAAAGCTGTTATTTTCTATGAGGATCAGTTCCCATACCTCAGAATAATGAAAGCACTTCCATCTGCTGAATAAATCTATTGTTTAGAAATTGATTTTGCTGATGAGTAAAAGTTTTTACTCATCAGCCGGTTTCTTACATGACACCCAAAAATATTATTTAGGAATTTAGTTATGGCAACAGATGTGTTATCTCCCATCCTTCAAATCGCTAAAGAAATAATTTCTGAATCAAAAACACCTTCTAAAGGATTGCATGTTAATGAAATTGCAGAAATAGCTGTTTCTAAAAACAAGAACTTGGGAAAGGATGTAGAAACATTAGCTAAAAAACTAGCTACTGCTCTTGCCGCCAACTTAAAAACTAAAAACACGATTTTTACAAAACCTTCCAATAAACAAGGAGGAGCAAAAAAAGGGGTTTATGCACTTAAAAAAGGCTCCAAAACCCCACCTCCTATTACAGTAACTCCTTCTGAACCAGTTAACACCCTGTATTTAGGTAAAGCCGGAGAATATGCCGTTGCAAGTGAACTACTGTTTTGGGGATTTAATGTTTCCATGATGGCTGTTGATCAAGGAATTGACCTAATTGCAGAAAAGGAAAATCGATTCTTTCATATTCAGGTAAAAACCTGTTCTGTTCAATCCAAAAATAACGTATTTAATTTTCAGATAAAGAAAAAAGCATTTGATGCCACCATAAGTTTAGAACCCTGGTTCATATTTGTTATGAGAGAAGGAAAGAATATTGATTTCGCAGTTATTCCGTACACTCTTATTAGGCATTTATGCAGTTCTGGAATTATTAATCCTAAAAGTATGTCTTTTCAAATATCTAGAGATGAAAAAAAACGTATTTATAAATTAAATGAACATGAAATAAATATGTATATAAATAATTTTGGCTTAATACTTCCTAAATAAAAAGTCCAAAAAAAATCCTGAAACGAATCAACTCCCTGTTAAACGATATTAGCCGAGACGTTTTTTGGAATCGAAAAAACAGAACAATTAACGTTTACGAAAATTAAAAAGAAAATAGCTTTGAGGAAAGTGGCCTGCCCTAGTGGATTCGAACCACTGACCTACGGCTTAGAAGGCCGTTGCTCTATCCAGCTGAGCTAAGGGCAGTTCTTGAAAATGCAGATAATAAGTGAGAGATGATCATACCACAATTTACTATGAAATCAGTAACAATCTGGTAACGAAGACATTGAATTCATCAAATTCTTTTCCAACTTTCTAAAGTATTTCGTTTTTTTATCGTAATAAACGTATATGAAGTAATGCGTGAGGAAAAAATGGATGTATCTGCTATTGCCAGTTTATCAACCGCTATGGCTAATGAAAGAACGGAAGTGGCATTAAATGTCGCAGTTTTAAAACAGTCTCTTGAATTACAAGAAACCGCGGCTCAGTTACTTATTGAAGCGATTCCACCGTTACCTGCAAACCCTAATATTGGTCGCAATATTAATACAACAGCATAAAAAATTAGTCTTTAAAACGCGTTGTGCGCTTACAGCGTACAACAACGGATACCCCCTGTATTTTTTTCTTCAGGGGAAACGAATCCAAACATCATCCATATCCCCATTTCTTCTCGTGTTGGATAGCGACCAGACATCGCTATGTTGCCATCCACTTCTACTAACGGAAAAGACAATGCAGAAGCCATGGCAATACAATCAGAGAAATTGATCGTTTCATTTTCAGGAAGGTCATTTTGAATTAAGCGTTCTACATCAACACCTCTTTTTGCAACCCATGCCAAATCAGCATCAAGCGAAGAAGGCGATTGTAATTTTGCTTGTTCAGATTCAATAATTCGAAGATGAGTTATTTTTGGCATAAGGATACAAAAAAGAAACAAAATTCAAATAAAAAATGCTACCACATTGTTCAAAATTTATTTGTTATAGCAATTCATTGAAGCTAATTTTTTATGAAATTTCATTACTTAACAAAACAGCTTGATCTGAAATATTGAGTTTGTCTATACTCACGAAAATTGTTTTCTGGTAACAGAATCTATTATAGAAAGGAAAATTTTATGTCAACTATTAAAGCTGCCGTACACTCATTGGGCAATATCGGCAGACATGTTATAGATTGCTTACTTTGTGCACCAGACTTTGAATGTCTTGGCGTCATTAGAAGAGCAGAATCCGTTGGAACACAAGCTTGGGAACGACAAAATTTGCCCGATTTTGCTTCTATCGATGACTTAATTGCAAGTAAAGGCAAACCTGATGTTGTTATTCTTTGCGGACCTTCTCGTTCTGTCCCAGAAGATGCTCGTCAATATTTGGCAAGAGGTATCTGTACTGTAGATAGTTTTGATATTCACGACGCTATTCCTGATTTGGTTCGTTCTCTTGACGAAGTTGCTCAAAAAAATGGAAGTGCAGCAATTACTGCTGCAGGTTGGGACCCAGGTACTGACTCCCTGCTTCGTGTTCTTTTCGAAGCCATGGCACCGACAGGTGTAACCTTTACCAATTTCGGACGTGGTCGCTCAATGGGCCATTCTGTTGCAGCACGCTCAATAGAAGGAGTCGCTGATGCAACATCCATTACTATTCCAATTGGAGGTGGACGTCATTCCCGTTTGGTTTATATTCTGCCAAAACCAGGCGCTTCCTTTGAAAAAATCAAGGAACTTTTAGCAGCAGACCCTTATTTCTGTAACGATCCATTAGACGTTCGCCAAGTTGCCACACCTGAAGAAATGGCTGCAGTTGCTGATAATTCACATGGTGTTCTGATGGAAAGAATTGGTGCTTCCGGTAGCACCTCTAATCAACGCCTGATGTTCGATATGAGAATCGACAATCCTGCTTTGACATCACAAGTACTTGTGTCCTGCGCACGAGCAGTTACCCGCATGGGACCAGGTTGTCATACCATCATTGATGTTCCACCCGTATTCCTGTTACCAGGAAACCGGATGGATCACATCGCACGTTTGGTGTAAAACATAAAAACTCACTTTAGACGTGACGGATTCATTCATATAATCCGTCACGTCGACCCAATGCTCTTTCTCTTTCCATACGGTGATACATGTCATAAAACGGAACATCATCCGTTTCAAAAATATCATCATATTCATCAATAATATTGGCATCAAATTTGTCCTCATATTCTTCTTCCTCATCAAACGGCAATTCTTCTTCGATTTTCATCTTTCCCTCCATCTCATAAATGAAAAACAAATTTCTGACATTTATATTGCGGCGGTTTTAAAAAAACTACTTGAGAGGAATCAAACAAATGTTTTTTCTTTAAATTGAAATCATTTGTCTTATAAAAAGGCATATTTTCATTTAACGACAACCCTCAAAACAGAATTTCTTCTAGCACTTTCTTGATATAAAACTTTGTTATAAACTGCCTTATCAATAAAGTTATACCAAATTGGTTTTGCCCGTATTCAACTGTTACTGTTGAGGAACCTATCGTGAAAAAAGCCCGTACAACGACTCGCGCCAAAAAGGTTAATACAGATAAAAAGCAACTTAATGTCCTTTACTTTGCCCCAGAACCGCAAGACAACACCTTATTATTAAATCTTTGTGGTCCTATGGACGAAAACATTCGACAAATAGAATCCGCACTCGATATCGAAATCACTCGTCGTGGTGCCAAATTTATCTTAACGGGAAATGAAGCATTCAAAGCACTGAATCTACTTGAACAGTTCTATGCAAAAGCATCAAACCCCATATCTATCGATGACATTCAGCTTGCTTTGGTTGAGTTACGTGCAATTGATGCCAATTTAGAAAAAGGATTACCAGCTGCAGCTTTGATAGAAGCAGAAATAACCAATCCAATATTAAAAACACGCCGAACTGATTTACGCGGTAGAACACCCAAACAAGTCGAATATTTGAAAGCTATTTTGGAACACGATATCACTTTCGGTATTGGACCTGCAGGAACGGGAAAAACTTATCTGGCAGTTGCATGTGCCGTAGATGCTTTGGAAAGAGAAAGTATTCAAAGAGTTATTTTAACGCGCCCGGCTGTTGAAGCAGGGGAGCGTTTAGGCTTTTTGCCCGGAGATCTCGCTCAGAAAGTAGATCCTTATTTGCGACCTCTTTACGATGCCTTGTATGATTTACTTGGTTTTGAACGAACACAACGTTTGTTTGAAAAACAGATTATTGAAATTGCTCCTTTAGCCTATATGCGTGGTCGTACGCTAAACAATGCTTTTGTCATTTTGGATGAAGCGCAAAATACCACGCCAGAACAGATGAAAATGTTTTTGACTCGTATCGGTTTTGGAAGCAAATCCGTTGTAACAGGCGATATTACACAAATTGACTTACCATCCAATCAAAAAAGTGGATTGGTCGATTCCTTACAAATATTAAAAGATGTTCGCGGTATCGGTGTTATTCAATTTTCCAGTATCGATATTGTCCGCCACCCATTGGTTGCTCGCATTGTTGATGCTTATGAAAAAGCGGAAGCATGGAAAAGAGGAAACACTGTTAAAAACTCTAATAAATCTGTGACAAATAAAACCGAAGAAAAATGAAATCCATGCCTAAATTATCACTTTTTATTCAATACCCGGATCCACGTCTTAAAGAAGTAGCTTCTCGTGATCAAATCCGTCGATGGGTCCGCTCTGCATTACAACAATCCATAACCATTACACTTCGCTTTGTTGACTCAGAAGAAGGTCAAACCCTAAATCGCGATTTTCGTCATAAAGATTACGCAACCAATGTTTTAACCTTTACTTATTCGACACCATCTCCTGATAACAAAGATTTCGATTATTTGGAAGCTGATATCATTCTTTGCACCGATGTCATCATTGATGAAGCTCAAAAACAAAACAAGCCTCTCAAAGATCATTTGGCCCACCTGATTATTCATGGCGTATTACATGCACAAGGTTATGATCATGAAACGGAAAGTGATGCAAACGAAATGGAAACGTTAGAAACCAAAATCCTTGCTCGCTTTGGCATTGCTGATCCCTATATTTAACTTAAAACCTGCCTAAACAAAATCAACTGATGGATACATGTTCACTCTGTATCCATCCTATTTTCTTTCTTTTATTTTCAACATCCTTAAACGAAATATCAAAAGTTATTTAACTATCAAAGACAGTCTCATCTCTCTTTTCTTGAGAAAAACCAATAAATTTATTTTCAATATTTTTTTTCGTTTTTAACTCTTCCTTTCTCTGCAAAAAATCAAACTACCCTCTCATAAAAATTCGTAGTCTATCGAGGAAAACTTGTTGCAAAAACATCAACATTAACCTAACAAGACATTAACATCATGAAAAAATTTCCTTTTATTTTTCCAGTCATTTTAACAGCACTGTTGCCACCTATGGTTCAAGCACAATCAGGAATTACGATATATGGGTGGACTGATCTCGGTTATATAAAAGAAACCGGAAAAGATTTATACATGGGTGAAAACGATAGTAACGCATTAGGATTTAAAGGATATGAAGATATCGGTGGTGGTAATAAAGTAACCTATAATCTGCAAACCCGTTTTACCCTGCAAAATGGTCAACGTGAAAGTAGTGATGGAGCAGAATGGGAAGGCGCATCCAATATGGGACTTTCTGGAAACTGGGGCGCTTTGCTTTTTGGTCGGGTCAATGAAGTTTCAACAGAAACTTTTGAGGTCATTGACCCTTTTGGTCAGAATGGTCCTGCCAGTATGATCAGAAGCTCTCAACGACTTCCTCGAACCAGTAACACTGCCCGTTATGATAGTCCAATCTGGAATGGTTTTTCTTTTAAGGCAGAATATACTTTGGGTGAAGATACAAAAACTGCAGGATTTAACGCTGTTACAAAATCCAATATCGATAATGACGGATATGCACTTGCATTAAGATACGACTATGGTCAGGCATTCTTCTTAGGCAGTTGGGGACGTCGAGCCGACTCTAATAATTCTTCCATGTGGAATTTAGGTGCTGCCTATACATATGGTCCTTTACGATTTTCTCTAGGTTACGAGCAAACACATGATAAAGGTTGGGTTGACGGCAAAGCCAGTCGTTCCGAACTAGCTCAAGAATATGGTGGTACCGAAGGTATTTCTTCCCGTCAAAAATCATGGATTGCCGGCGTAAAATGGGATGTTGGTCCAGGAACCGTAGATGCATTATTTAATTATGTAACATTAAAAGATGCTAAAGTCGATGGCACTGCAGTCAAACTCGATGAAGGAAAAGTCAAAAAATTTGCGTTGGGTTATACGTATGATTTGTCAAAACAAACCCAGTTATACAGTAAAGTTTCCTATACGGATTACGACAACAAATCTACTGCCAATTTCTACAGAGGCGTTGGCATGAATGATTCCGATGCTTACACCTTCCAATTAGGTATGTATCACAAGTTTTAATATGCTTTATAAGCAAATTCCCCAAAAAAAACTCTGCTGCATTTTTAACAAACAGCAGAGTTTTTTAGTTTTTGCGAAATAGATTAATTATTTAATAACTGACGAAGTACATAAGGCAAGATACCGCCATTATTGTAATAATCCACTTCAATTGGAGTATCAATACGCAGTAAAAGTGGTACTTGTTGTGAGGTTCCATCAGCACGATGAATAACCAGTGTCACCTCTTTGTGAGGCGCAATGGTTTCCAGTCCCAACAAGTCGAACGTTTCATCCCCTTTCAAACCTAATGAAGCAACACTATCATCACCTTTAAATTGCAAAGGTAAAACGCTCATACCAACCAGATTTGAACGATGAATTCTCTCAAATGAGCGAACAATTACTGCCTTTACACCAAGTAATTGAGAACCTTTTGCTGCCCAGTCACGAGAAGATCCGGCACCATATTCTTCACCACCAAACACAATCGCTGGAACATTGTCTTGTTTGTAACGCATTGCCGCATCAAAAATGGACATTGCTGTTCCTTCCGGTTGATGGAGTGTAAACCCACCTTCTTGACGTTTACCTTGCTCATCAACTGGCATCATCAGGTTTCGAATTCTGACATTACCAAAAGTTCCACGCATCATGACTTCATGATTGCCTCGACGTGCTCCAAAAGAATTGAATTCAGATTTGGATACACCATTTTCAATCAGCCATTGTCCTGCAGGACCTTTTTCCTGAATAGATCCAGCTGGAGAAATATGATCGGTCGTAATCATATCGCCAAAAATAGCCAGCGCTCTTGCGCCAGATATATTGGCAGAAGCCAATTTAGGTTCTAAAGAGAATCCATCAAAATAAGGTGGTTCTGCAATATAGGTTGATTCAGGCCAGTCATAAACATCGCCAGTAGCAAAACCGCCAATTTGCTCCCACAACTTACCTGGAGCATCTTTAATATCAGCATAATTCTTGCGATAAACTTCTGCATCCAATGCATAATGCATGAACTGCGCAATTTCATGAGATTGTGGCCAAATATCCTTGAGATAAACATCCTGACCGTCTTTTCCTTTACCTAAAGGCTCAGTTGTTAAATCTTTGGTTACATTACCAGCAATCGCATAGGCAACAACCAGTGGAGGTGATGCCAAGAAATTAGCACGAATATTTGGATGAATACGTGCTTCAAAGTTACGGTTTCCAGACAATACTGCTGCAGCAACCACATCATTTTTGACGATGGCTTCATTCATGGCTGGTGTCAAATCACCTGAATTACCAATACAAGTTGTGCAACCATAAGCTGCCACATTAAATCCTAATTTTTCCAGATAAGGCAAAAGACCTGCTTTTTGCAAGTAACCGGTAACAATTCTGGATCCTGGTGCCAATGAAGTTTTAACGGTTGGTGATACAGATAAACCAGCTTCTACTGCTTTTTTCGCAACCAACCCTGCTGCCAAAAGCACTGCTGGGTTACTGGTATTTGTGCAGGATGTGATAGCCGCAATTAAAACATCACCATTTGATAAGTTAGCTCCATCGGCTGTTTGATAAACCTGAGCGAGGTCTTCCGGTTTTTTGCCAAAACCATCTTCTGCAACTGGTTTGGAGAAAAGTGAAGTAAAGCGCTCTTTTAGACTACCCAATCCAATTCTGTCTTGAGGACGTTTTGGTCCGGAAAGAGATGCTTTAACTGTTGCCAAATCTAATGTGACAACCCGGGTATAATCAATTTGATTTTCTCTTGGAATACCAAATAGTTCCTGCGCTTTGAAATAGTTTTCCAGCGCATTGACATCCTCTTCACTGCGTCCAGTTTGTCTGAAATAATCTACTGTTGCTTCGTCGACTGGGAAAAATCCAATTGTTGCACCATATTCAGGTGCCATATTTGCGATGGTTGCTCTATCTGTTGCAGAAAGTGATGCGGCACCTTCACCAAAGAATTCAACAAATTTTCCAACAACTCTTTCACGTCGAAGAATTTCTGTAATAGCCAAAACCAAATCCGTTGCCGTACAACCTTCTGCCAGTTTTCCGGTCAAATGCATACCAATTACATCTGGTGTTAAGAAATAAACCGGTTGTCCTAACATTGCTGCTTCAGCTTCAATACCGCCAACACCCCAGCCAACAGAACCAACACCATTAATCATGGTTGTATGAGAATCTGTTCCTACTAAGGTATCTGGATAATAAACCTCACCTTTTTCTGAATCGGTTTTATGATGAATACCTGGTGCCAGATATTCCATATTCACTTGGTGAACAATCCCAAATCCTGGAGGAACTACACCAAAAGTATCAAAAGCCTGCATTCCCCATTTCATAAACTGGTAACGCTCATAATTGCGCTTAAATTCCAGTTTCATGTTCAGATCCAGCGCGTCTGATTTTGCAAAATGATCAATTTGTACAGAATGGTCAACAACCAAATCAACCGGAACCAATGGTTCGATTTTTTTCGGATCCTTACCCATTCTGACAGCAACATTACGCATAGCTGCCAAATCAACTAAAAGCGGAATCCCCGTAAAATCTTGTAACAAAACACGAGAAACCACAAAAGGAATTTCTTGTGTACGTTCTTCGTTTGCTTTCCAATTGGCCAATTGTTTAACATGTTCTTCCGTAATTTTGACGCCATCACAATTACGCAAGACTGATTCCAACACAATACGGATAGAAACAGGCAAACGAGACAAATCCAAATTCAACTCTCTACCTAATTGAGGAAGAGAATAAAAACAGCTCTTTCCAGATTTTCCAACAGGGAAATCTTGAAGAGTACTTTCAGTAATCCGGGACATGCGTTCTCCAAGCAAGAATGGCTCTGAAAAGAGCCATCTATAATTATTCAAGACCAATTATTATCGTTTCAACCATCTAGAGCATATCAGTTATTTTTTGGAAGCAAGCTTTCTTCTTTGCTCTGGATTCTTACATTCATTAGCTAACTGTCTACCTTTTTTAGAGTCAAACAACATGCTTTTTGTAGGAATGTTAAGCAAAACAAGACCATCTTTCTTACTTTCATAGCGTCCTGCGCCAGTAGTTGTTTGCTGACGCTCCAAGCGATATAACTTACCTCTCCAACGAAGAATAACGTAATTATTATCCGCTGCATTTTTATAAATAGTCAGTTTGTCACCTAAATCACATTGATATAGGGAACTAACATGTCCTGCAGTTACAATTTTTTCGCTATTTTTTGCTTGTGCCACATTGCATGATAAAGACAAAGCCAACACCACACTCGCTACTGCAATCAAAGCGGTCAGAAATTTTTGCATCGTATAAACCTCATACTAAAGAAATTGACATACATTCTCCTTCAAAAGATGTATGTTTGCTTTTTTGAAAAACATTTTAAGCTTTTCAGAAAACAATCTTTTAATTATCTCACAAAAAACATTTAAAAAATATAAAGTATTGATTAATGTGGGAAAAGTTCACTTGAACCCAATCGTCTAATCAAGCCAAAAGATTCAACAAAAAGCGACTCCAACGAGGGTTGCATATACGTTAACATCAAGGCAATCATCACAAAACCAACTGCAATTGTGACTGGAAAGCCAATACCAAAAAGATTTAACTGGGGTGCAGCGCGAGTCAATATTCCCAACGAAACATTAGTAATAAGTAATGCCGCTAAAATGGGCAAAGCTAATTGCACTCCATAAGAAAAAATGATGGCGCCCCATTGCGCTATAAGAAAAAATCCATCTTTACCCATCGGCGTTCCCGCAATAGGTAAGGCCGTAAAACTATCAGCAACAATAGAAAGCATTAATAAATGAAAGTCTGCTGCAATATAAATCGTTAAAATCAACAAAGCAAAATATTGGCTTATCGCAGAAGACTGCCCTCTGGTTTGCGGATCATAAAAATTAGCAAACCCCAAACCCATTGTCATACCAACAGCAGCTCCAGCCAACTCCATAGCAGAAAATGTAAAACGCATGACCAACCCCATTGCGCTTCCAATTAAAAACTGCTGAACCAAAATAAGAAAACCCGTATATGAAAGCGGATCAACCGCTAATTCTTCTGGAACCATTGGTGCCAAAACCAATGCAACACAAACACCCACCAAAATCTTGATACGGGCAGGAATACCTGAAGCACTTAATAATGGTGCCGTTGCAACAATTCCAAGAATACGAGAAAGTGGCCAGATAAAAGAGGAAACCCAAATAAGTAAGTCGTTACTGTTAAAAGTTACCATAACCGAACGGGCTTTCTTGATTTGAGTAATTAATCAAACGCTATCTATTGCTATCCTGCCAAATAAGGAATACTAAGAAAAACCTGACGCATAAAATCAGTAATGACTGTTATCATCCAAGGTCCTGCAACAACCAGCATGACAAAAATTCCTACCATTTTAGGAATGAAAGACAAAGTCATTTCATTAATTTGTGTTGCTGCCTGAAAGATACTGACAATCAAGCCAATCGCTAATGCCGCAATTAATAAAGGCGCGGCAATCATCAATGTTACCTCTACACCTTGTCGACCTAATGTCATGACACTTTCTGGAGTCATACGTACCTCACAAATAGAAACTTTGTGCAAGCGATCCAATAATCAGATGCCAACCATCAACTAACACAAACAACATTAACTTAAACGGTAACGAAACAATTGCCGGCGAAACCATCATCATACCCATCGACATCAATACACTCGCCACCACCATATCAATAATTAAAAACGGCAGGAAAATAGCAAACCCTATCTGAAAAGCAGTTTTCAGTTCACTCGTTGCAAATGAAGGAATAAGAACACTCATAGGAAGATCTTCTTCATTTTGCACTTCTGGAATATTTGCCATTTGCAAAAACATCTCCAGATCCGCTTTTCGGGTTTGTTTGAGCATAAAAGCCTTCAAAGGTACTTTGCCTCTTTCATAGGCTTCGACCATCGTAATCCTGTTTTCAGAAAAAGGCTTGTATGCATCATCATAAATCTTGTTAAAAACAGGAGACATGATAAAAATGGTCATAAAAAGCGCCAGCCCTATCATAACCTGATTAGGAGGTGACCCTTGTGTACCCAAAGCCTGTCTTAACAAAGAGAATACAATAATAATCCGGGTAAAACTGGTCATTAACAGTATCGCTGCAGGCAAAAAGCTTAGCGCTGTTAAAAAAACCAATGTCTGGATAGAAAGGGAATAAATTTGCCCACCTCCTGGTGCGGGCGTTGCTGTTACAGCAGGTAATCCTTGCGCAGAGGCAAAAAGAGGCATAAGAAATACAAAAAGTGAAAACAGGCTTAAAAGCCATTTTTTGTATTTTTTCACTGTATCAAGCCTCATTTTCATTCTTGCGCCGATCCATAATTTTTTTCAGCCATACCGCAAAATTAGGCGAATTCACATCTGCTGTTTCTTCTGGCAGCTCACGTTTAGGCATTGTCGCAAGTGTGTTGATTTGGTTCGGCGTCACCCCCAGTATCAACCAATGATCTCCGACTTCAACAATCATGACTCTTTCACGATTTCCAATGGAAATCCCGCCGACCACTTTCATCTTAACACCAGAAATAGAACGGTTAAAACCCGTTCTACGAAGTAGCCACCAAGCTCCCCACATCAGACCCAGCACAACCAACAACCCGAAAATACCCTGCAAAAGATATCCTGTCATGGAAACTGGTTCTGCAGCTGGTTTGACTGTTGATTGCACTTGCGCATACGCAGTTGATGCAGAAGTACAAACAACAAGAAGTGCGGTTAAAAAGCGATACATCAGCGATTTAGCTTTCTGATTCGTTCAGCTGGCGTAATCACATCCGTCAAACGAATACCAAATTTATCATTAACGACAACAACTTCTCCCTGTGCAATCAGGCAACCGTTAATCAAAACATCCATCGGTTCACCTGCTAAGCCATCCAATTCAACTACGGACCCTTGTGCTAATTGCAACAGATTTTTAATAGGAAGCTTGGTTCTGCCCAGTTCAACAGTCATCTGAACAGGAATATCCAAAATAAAGTCAATGTCTCTTGCTTTTTTCGTATCCAGTTCGGCATTAAAGTCAGGAAAACGTGTTGACTCAGGCTCACCTTCATTCTCTCCAGATTCAGCATCCAGTTTGGCTTGTTCAGCCATAGCTGCACCCCAATCGACCTCGCCGTCTGCGTCTGCCTTTGCCTGTTCTGCTAAAGCAGCTCCCCAATCAGCCATATCATCGGCATTCATTTCAGCAGTTTCATTAACCATATTTTCTTCCAACGATTCTTTCTTAGCCTCGGGTTTATTAGTCGTCTCCGACATTACTTTCTCCTAATCCTGGCGTTTCTGCTGAAATACTAATCAGTTTTTCTACTTTCAGCGCATATTGTCCATTTATCTGTCCGTAGGAACATTCCATAATCGGAACACCATCTACTTTACCTTCAATTTTTTCCGGAACATTCAAAGGAATAATATCTCCAGGTCGCATATTTATTAGTCCTTCAATATTGGTCTTTGCTGTTCCAAATTCTGCTACAAGCTCAACTTCGGCTAGTTGCATTTGTTGTTTTAATCGTCTAATCCAGCGGCGATCAACTTCTAATGCTTCACCTTGCATACTGGAAGACAAAATATCCCTTACCGGTTCAATCATGGTATAGGGAGTACAAATATGAATGGATCCTCCGTGATCACCCAAATCGAGCTGGAATGCTGTCGAAACAACGACTTCACTTGGTGTTGCAATATTAGCAAATTGGGTATTCATTTCTGAGCGAATGTATTCAAACTCAATGGGATAAATCGGCTCCCATGATTTTGCATAATTCTCAAAAATGATTTCTAAGGTGCGATGAATCACTCTTTGCTCAGTTAAAGTAAACTCACGCCCCTCCACCCGCAAATGAAAACGTCCATCACCACCAAACAAGTTGTCAATAATCAAAAATGCCTAAGCCGGTTCAATGACAACCAACCCTATCCCTCTCAAAGGCTTCACATGAACTAAATTGAGATGAGTTGGAACAACCAAATTGCGTAAAAATTCGCTGTATTTGGAAACACGAACC
>JAZUNA010000023.1:0-51723 GCA_045603905.1 Oxalobacter sp.
GAAAACTTTTTCTGTGGGGTAAAGGATTTTTTATTATTTTTGGGTAACAAAATAATGATTAGCTAACAGATAATTCTTTTAATCACTGATATAACGATAAAATTCCATTGTGAGTTAAATATGCCTTACGCTATCAGAAATGAACAAGGCGAAATTATTGCCCTGACTGCACTACCCAACAACAAAGAAGATATTCCTGTTAGCTTAGGAGATCCTGATGTAATTCAGTTTCTTACTCGAAATAAAACAAACGAAAATATTCAACATCAATTTCATGAACTCTTAATTCAGGATCTTCAACAAATCCGAATTGTTGAAGACTTGATTGATCTTTTAACAGCTAAAGGTATTATTCTTTTTTCAGAACTGCCTGTAGCTGCACAAGAAAAAATTCTTAAAAAGAAAATAAGGCGGGAAGAAATTTATCAAAGAAATGATATTTTAGTAGATGATGCTCCTATTCTTTAAAGAGTGAAATTGTTATGACACAGTCTACAAACACATCGGGAAACAAACCAGAAAACACTCTGCCTTTATCTAAACAAGGTAATGTTTTAACAAAAAAACAAGTAACTGAAAATTGGAAAGTACCGGTTGATACGTTGATGTCAGATGATCCCTTATCGCGCTGCCTTGTTATTCTGACAAAATTGTTTCATAACCCCTTTTCTGCACAAACACTAACAGCGGGTCTTCCTTTAGAAGATGGTCGCTTAACACCAGAACTTTTTATTAGAGCTGCTCAAAGAGCCGGCTTGACAACCAGAATCGTAAAACGTGACCTGAAAAAAATAACACCTTTGACTTTACCTTGCGTTCTTCTTTTAAAAAATGGATACGCCTGTGTTGCCACAGCAAAAAATGAAGCTAATGTTTGGACAATTATCCAACCTGAATCAGATGGCGGAGAAACCAAAGTATCGAATATAGATCTTTTAAATTATTATGACGGCATTGCTATTTTTTCTAAGCCAGCTTTTAAATTAGATTCTCGTGCACAAGACCATGCCATTCCTAAAAGCCAACATTGGTTCTGGAGTGTTTTTAAACAATCCTTGCCTTTATATTCAGAAGTGCTTTTAGCTTCTTTTTTAATCAACATTTTTGCACTGGTTACCCCGATTTTTACAATGAATGTCTATGACAGGGTTGTTCCCAATAATGCCTTTGATACATTATGGGTATTGGGAGTAGGTGTTGTCATTGTCTATATATTTGACCTGATTATGAAAACCCTGCGAGCTTATTTTCTTGATCTTGCAGGTAAGCGGGTAGATGTTATTCTTTCTGCGACTATTTTTGAGAAAATCATGAGTCTAAAAGCTGCTGTCAGACCTAAATCAGTTGGCAGCATGGCAAACTATCTTGCCGAATTTGAAATGTTCAGGGAATTTATTACCTCAGCAACCGTTACAACTTTAATTGACCTACCTTTTACCATTCTCTTTTTGTTAATTATCCTTTGGGTAGGCGGTCCTATTGTATTGGTTCCTCTCGTTATCATGCCAGTTATTGTGCTTATTGCTTTAGCATTACAACGCCCTTTACAAGATATTATTCAAAAAAGTTTTCGTCTAGGAACCCAAAAGCATGCAACACTGATTGAAACACTTACTGGTGTAGATACAATCAAGGCAGTTAGTGCTGAAGGTGTCGCTCAAAGAAAATGGGAAAATATTATTGGAGAACAAAGCGATTTGAACCTTCGCTCAAAACTGTTGACGTCTGCCATTATCAATCAGTCCAGTTTTTTCCAGCAACTTGCCTATGTTGGTGTTATTGCTGTTGGTTGTTTCCTGATTTCAGAACGAATGCTAACCATGGGGGGACTTATTGCCTGTTCCATGTTAACGGGTCGTACAACTGCACCTTTAGCTTCTGTTGCCGGACTAATTACCCGCTATTTTCAAGCTAGATCTGCAGTTCAAAGTATAGATGAAATTATGCAGATGCCTGTTGAACGTCCTGAAGGAAAAAATTACATACACCGCCCCACAATTCAAGGTGATATTGAATTTAAAAATGTAACTTTCAACTATCCGGAGTCAAATGTAGCTGCTTTATCCAATGTCTCTTTTCGAATAAAACACGGTGAAAAAGTCGGTATTATTGGACGTATCGGTTCTGGTAAATCCACTATTGAAAAATTGATTCTTGGTATTTATGAACCTACACAAGGCTCAATTTGGATTGATGGAATAGATCTCCAACAGATTGATCCTGCTGATTTAAGACGAAACATTGGTTATGTTCCACAAGATGTCATGTTGTTCTTTGGAACAGTCAAAGAAAACATTGTCTTGGGTGCACCTTACGTAGATGATGCAATGGTATTAAAAGCCGCTGAAATTGCTGGTGTTACAGAATTTGTCAATCGCCACCCTCTTGGTTTTGATATGCATGTTGGTGAGCGCGGCGAAGGTCTTTCAGGAGGACAACGTCAATCTGTTGCCAATGCTAGAGCATTGCTTTTAGATACACCTATATTGGTTCTTGATGAACCTAGCAATTCACTTGATAACCGATCTGAAGAAAACTTCAAAAACCGACTCCAAAACCATTTGGGAGATCGAACCTTAATTTTAGTAACCCATCGAGCATCCCTTTTGACCATGGTCGATAGATTGATTGTCATGGATGGTGGACATATTATTGCTGACGGCAAAAAAGAACAAGTTATGCAGGCTTTAGCTGGAGGAAAACTTCATGTCGCGAAAAACTGAAGAAATCGTCGCCTCAATAAAGGAAAAAAGCCGGATTTACGCAGAAAAACTAAAAATCTGGCTGTTGCCTCCTGTTGACCCTAATGCACCTCCTGTTGGCAGTGATATCAAGTACATGCCATCCAAACTGGCAGCGTTTTTTCTAACTCCTCCTAGAGCCAGTTTTCTAATTGTTCGGTATACATTAGTTTTTTTGATTTTGGCTTTTTTTTGGGCCTGTTTTTTTCAAATTGATGAAATGACAAACGGTGATGGTAAAGTAAAACCATCCAGTCATGTTCAAGTTATTCAAAACTTAGAAGGCGGTATTATTTCTGAAATTCCTGTCAGAATCGGACAAATTGTTCATAAAAATCAAATTGTTTTAAAACTGGATGAAAAACGTTTTGCTTCATCAGCAGGAGAAACAAAAGCAAAAAATGAAGCATTACAAGCAAAAATCGCTCGATTGACAGCAGAAGCAAATGGTGCAGATCAAATTACATTCCCTGAAAAATTAATGCAGGAAAACCCTCAAGTCGTATCTGATGAAACAGCCCTTTTTCATTCCAGAAGAGATGAACTTGAAGCTCAACGAAACCTATTAAAAGAACAGGTTTCCCAACGCGAACAAGAGTTAATTGAAAAGCAATCTAATCTGACTCATCTTCAGTCTACCTATAGTATTGCTAATAAAGAATTACAAATGTCTATTCCTTTAGAAAAAAAAGGAGTGGTTTCACAAGTAGAAATTCTTCGTTTAAAGCGAGATGTCACTCGTATTCGCAGTGAAATGGATGCAACACGTTTAGCTATTCCGCGTCTACAGTCTCAAGCTACGGAAGCACAACATAAGTTAGAAGGTGCTTTAGCTAAATTTAGATCAGATGCCGCAGATGAACTTTCCCATGCAAAAGCTGAATATGCAGGTAGTACTGCAACAGGGTTAGCTGCTGAGGATAGATTAGCTCGTACCACTATTCGTTCACCTGTCGATGGAATTATAAAAACAATCAAAATCAATACGATTGGTGGAGTCATTCAACCTGGTATGGATGTCATGGAAATTGTTCCTATAGAAGATAGATTACATATTGAAGTTAAAATCCGCCCTAGTGATGTTGGTTTTTTACGTCCCGGACAAAAAGCAACAGTAAAAATTACGGCTTATGATTATTCCATTTATGGCGGATTAGATGGTGTTGTAGAAAATATTTCTGCAGACTCCATTACAAATGAAAAAGGAGAAAACTTTTATCTTGTCCTTGTTCATACTGAAAAAAACCATTTAGGTACTGATGAAAAACCACTTGCAATTACACCAGGGATGATGGCTAGTGTCAGTATCAAAACCGGCAGAAAATCCATTATGAGTTATCTGATGAAGCCTATTTTGAAAACCAAGCAAAATGCATTAACAGAAAGATAGCCCATTTACAAAGTAAATTTATTTATCAATAGAATTTTCTAGTTCATTTAAAGCAGATTCATCTGTATTTCGAAAACGAGCTGGTTTAAAGGTACGTTTTTCAATGATTTTTTTGCTTTTTTCGGTATAACTCGTTTCTATTGCATGTTGCACAATTTCATCAGTTGAGACTTTATCTTGCCCATGCAATTCTCTTTGTGCACGGGCATTTTCCGTTGCGGCAGCTTTTGCATACCATAGTGCTGCTTCATCATAATTTTGCTTAACCCCTCTTCCCTCCTCATACAAAGCCCCTAAGCTATGTTGTGCACGGAAATCTCCTTGAAGTGCAGCCTTTTCAAACCAATAGGCTGCTTTTTCATCATTACGCTCTACACCTCTACCCCAAAGATACATAACAGCAATATTATATTGAGACTTGATATCACCCTTTTCTGCAGCTTTCTCATACCAGTACGCTGCCTTAATATCATCTTGTGAAAAACCTATACCATGGGCATAGCGATATGCAACATAAGGCATAGCTTCTTTAAAATTATTTTCTGCTGCCAAAAGCAACCATTCAGAAGCCTTTTGGGCATCCTGTACACCAGCCTGACCCGTGTCATACATTAATCCTAAATTATATTGAGCTTTAATATGCCCCTGTTTTGCAGCTTTATCATACCAATAAAGAGCTTCTTGAAAATCCTGCTTAATGCCACGACCTCGTGCATACATCAATCCCAAAGCATATTGCGCTTCTCTAAAATTTTGGGTCGCTGCTTTGTTGTACCAAAAAACAGCTTCTTCTTCGTTTTTTTCTATACCGGCACCACGTGCATACAAAGCGCCTAATCCATACTGAGCAGGAGCATCTTCCTTAAGTGCTGCTTTACGATACCAAATTATTGCTTCTTTAAAATTTTGAGAAATGCCTCGCCCAGTCGTATAAAAAATACCTAACATTCTCTGAGCAGTTACATTGCCTTTTTCTGCAGCTTTTTTATACCAAGTAAATGATTTTTCATTGTTTTTTTCAAGACCATGTCCAGTAGCATATAAAGCACCTAAAGCAACTTGAGCTTCTGTTTGTCCTTGACTAGCTGCTTTTTTATACCAAGAAATTCCTTGTTGAATATCCTGAGATTTACCTTGACCCGTAAAATACATTTTTCCTAAAGCGAATTGAGCATCTTTAAATCCACTTTTTGCTGATTTCTCTATCCAATAAAGTGCTTTTTCGGAATCTTTATTAACACCAATACCATCAAAATACATTGCTCCTAATAGATATTGAGCTTGAACTTGTTTCTGATTTGCAGCTTTTTCTAACCAAAAAATACTCTCTTGATAGTTAATCTCAACACCTTGACCAAAAGCATACATTCGACCTAACCAAAGTGCTGAACGTGCGTCTCCTTTTTGTACTCCCTTTTTAAAGGCATTAATTGCCTTTTCATACTGTTTTTCTTTAAAAAAACGTTTTCCATCAGAAAAATTATTAGCTTGTGCCTCAATAGCAACAAGAATAAGACAGCAAATTAAAAAATTTTTCAGAAAATGACGCATTTAGGTGTTTTTAGCAACAAAAATCAAAATTCCATAGGCAATAAAAGATGGTAGCTACTTAAAGAGCTCACCTTTTTTGTATTTATTTTGCTGAAATTATAGCGAATTTGCTAGAAGTGATTTTTTCAAATTTATTGTGGTTACATTACATAGCAACGACTAGGCACCCTAATCCTGTTGCAAAAGCAATGAACAAAAGTGCCAAATACCACACAAAACGCTGTATTAGTCTAATTTCTGGTGGACGTTTACGAAAAAGATATTCAATAACAGAGAAATACAAAGTAATAAATATCAAGCAAGCATTACCCATCTGTATAACTGGAACAGCTTTTCCCATTGGTATATCTGGGCGACCTTGAAGATAACCGACAATTGCATAACCAGCCAAAATAAAAAGAATCGTTGTAAATAAAAGTGATTTATAAGTAAAAAGCGAACTGTGTTTTTCGAGTTGAGTCGCCCATCTTTTTATAAACGGATAATTTTCAATTGGATTCGGTTGCTGGCATGGCATAAAAACACATTTCCTTACATTTCATGAGATGTTGGCATTGTATACCATTTTGATCCATAGCAAACCCTAACTAAAAAATCAGAACAGATCCCAACATCCTGTTTTTCTATTTCTCAATAGAAATATTTAATTTAACAAGTCTCTCTTAAAAATATTTTTATATATTAAAATAAATAAGTTGCATTACTTTATTAAAGTTAAGTGTCAAATTATTTCATTGCCGGTATTAATTCACGAGAACCATATTTAGCAATACCTTCTCCCATTGAAGTTCCCAATTTTTGCAATACCCAATCAGACAATTTGTCTTCTTCTGTGTAATTCACAATGGTATTCGTTTTTAATACATCTCTGGATACGCTTTCCACACTACCTAGCGCATCAGCCAATCCCAACTCTATGGCTTGACTGCCTGTCCAAACAAGTCCACTAAAAATAGTATCATTTTCTTTTAAACGTGAACCTCTACCATTTTTCACAACTTCAATAAACTGTCGATGCACTTCATCTATCAGATTTTGTGCATACTGCTTTTGTTGTTCACTTTGCGGGCTAAAAGGATCCATAAAAGCCTTATTTTTACCCGCTGTTATAAGTCGGCGTTCAATACCAATTTTGTCAATTAAACCCGTAAAGCCAAAACCATTTATCAAAACACCAATAGACCCTACGATACTCGCTTTATCCACATAAATATTATTAGCCGCTACAGCAATGTAATAACCACCGGAAGCACACATATCTTCAACGACTACATGTATCGGTTTTTCTGGATAAAGTTTTTTCAACCGCAAAATTTCATCATGAATTCTTCCTGATTGAACAGGGCTACCTCCTGGACTGTTAATACGTAAAATTATGCCTACCGTATTTTTTTCAGAAAATGCTTTTTGTAATGATTTAATAATACTTTCTGCTGAAGCCTTACCTTCTGAATCTATTGCCCCATTAATTTTAATCAAGGCTGCATGAGGCTCCATTGGAACAGAATCACTGTCCGATAAATTCAGCGTATAAGTCATTGCTATAATTATCAGAAAAATAGCAATGCCAACGAGCTTAAAAAAGATACCCCAACGACGTTTTGCGCGTTGTTCTTTTATGGATTCTAAAAACATCTTTTCTATGACTTCATGCTCCCATACGCCATCTTTACCAGAAGAGGTTTTTAGCGTTTCAGCTTTTTTTGCATTTTCCATAAAACTCTTTTCCTATCAAGCATTCTCTTTTAACCAACCATGAAGACTGATCACCGAATCAGCTGTATATAACGGATTCAATTGAATTAATTCATCAAGTGGATGTGCTCCATATTGAACAGCAATACTTGCAGCACCGGCATTGGAAGCCATCAGTAAATCATGTGTTGTATCACCAATCATTACTGTACGTTGCATCTCCCCTCCTAACTCCTCTACGATTTCCTGTAGCATAGCAGGATGGGGTTTGGAATACGTTTCATCAGCAGTTCGTGTTGTATGAAAGTATCGACCTGTATTCGTTTCTTGTAATACTTGATTTAATCCTCTACGACTTTTTCCAGTTGCAACAGCTAATTGGTAATTTTTAGAACTTAAATCCTCTAGCATTTCTATCACGCCATCAAATAAAGTGATTTCCTGGCTAAATTGGAAATAGAAACGCCTGTATTGCTCTGCCATTCGACGATGGACAACCACATTGGCTCCAGGCATCACGACTTCCATTGCTTCATAAAGTCCCAAACCAATAACGTGTTTAGCTACTTCTTTACTTGGCACAGGTAATTGTAGTTCTTTTGCAGCAGCTTGAATGCTTTTTACAATAGCAGCCGTGCTATCCATAAGCGTACCGTCCCAATCAAAAACGATTAGGTCAAAGTTGTATTTTTTCATGTTTATTGACTTATTTCCAATACGTCTCGCATTTTATGTCAGATATGATAAACAGGCGTCATTGTACTCTGTTTCTTTATGCTTCTTATTTATTTTCATCAATTTGGGTATGTAAGCTTTCCAGATAATTTTTGCATTCAGGTGGTAAGGGTGCTGTTATAGTCAAATTCTCACCTGTATGAGGATGAACAAAAGAAAGTTTATAAGCATGAAGAAACATTCTTTTTAAAGCAACTCCTGTCTGGTTTGATTTCTGTAATCGTTTATTTAACTCAAAATCACCATATTTATCATCACCGGCAATTACATGCCCACTTGCTGCCAAATGAACTCTAATTTGATGAGTTCTACCAGTTTTTAATTCAGCTTCCAGTAACGTAAAGTCATCATACTTTTCTAAAATATTGAAAATAGTATGGGAAGCTATCCCTCCATCTTGAACACGAACTCGTCTTTCTCCATCAGGTGTCAAATATTTAAAAAGCGGTAATTTCACATGCTGTCGTTGATTAGCCCAATTTCCTTGAACAAGTGCTTGATAACGTTTATCAATAACACCCTCTCTCATCTGCTCATGAATATTTCTTAAAGCAGACCGTTTTTTAGCTAGCATTAATATTCCCGAAGTTTCTTTATCTAAACGATGAACCAACTCCAAAAACTTTAACTCAGGTCGTGAAGAACGAATCTGTTCTACCACTCCAAAATCGACTCCAGAGCCTCCATGAACAGCAATACCTGCCGGTTTGTTAATAATGAGAAGAAACTCATCTTCAAACAAAACATCAAATCGAGCAGAAGGTATAAATTTTTTCGGGCGCTCTGCAATTCTGATAGGAGGAATACGAATTACGTCATTAGACATTAAACGGTACGTTTGATCCACTCGCTTTTTATTGACTCTTACTTCGCCGGATCTCAATATCCGATAAATATGACTTTTTGGAACGCCTTTACAGAATTTAAAAAGATAATTATCAATGCGTTGACCTTCTTCATTTTCAGAAATAGTAACGAACTGAATACTTGTTTGATTGGATTCAGCAAAAAAATCAGAACGCTTTTTAGCAAGATCACTTGCCTTACCTCTATTAGTTTGGCTCATTTGAATATATAATTTAGAAATGTTTTGTGCATTTTATTTTGCACGATATTTTTTGTGTATGCAGTGAATTTTAGCATTCTACACAGGGGGCTTATCCATTAGCCTCGTCAGTAGACAAATTGAATGGATTAGTTGTGTACGCATTTTTTAGCCGATCAGGGTTGCGCCCTGAAGCAGCAACCGGATCTGGCAGAAAAAATAGGGTTTTGCGTAGAAAATTGAAAGAATATAAAACGTAAGCAAAGATATGACAAACGCTTCACATTGCTTGCGAGTAAATATATTTGAAAAAAGCGTTTAATTATTTGATGGTAAAAGCTTTTTAAGCTATTTATAAAAAAATAAGAACATGTATATTGCGGGCATTATTGCCGATACCAGTATTTATCAGACCTTTTCTCATTTGCTGAGAAAAGAGACGCTTTTGTCTTTTTCACCCCCATCAGGGCAATTTTTCTTTTCTACAATCTATCCTACCGTACATCCGAATGAATAGTCGCAAAGGTAAAGCGACATAAAATAGGCCTTAGAGCCTCGGAGTGTATTGATTATGAAACGAATGTTGTTTAACGCAACACAACAAGAAGAGTTGCGTGTTGCAATTGTCGACGGACAAAAACTTCTTGATCTTGATATTGAAACTGCCGGAAAAGAACAACATAAATCCAATATTTATAAAGCTGTTATTACCCGAATCGAACCGTCTCTTGAAGCTTGCTTTGTTAACTATGGAGAAGACCGTCACGGCTTTCTACCTTTCAAAGAAGTTGTAAGAAGTCTCTTTAGAGAAGGCGTTGACGTTCGTAATGCATCAATTAAAGATGCATTGCACGAAGGTCAAGAAATCATGGTTCAGGTAGAAAAAGAAGAGCGAGGCAATAAAGGAGCCGCTCTTACTACCTTTATATCTCTTGCTGGTCGCTATTTAGTTCTTATGCCTAATAATCCACGAGGTGGTGGTGTTTCACGTCGTGTGGAAGGTGAAGAACGTCAGGAACTACGTGAAAATATTGAAAAACTAGATTTACCTAAGGGTATGTCTGTTATTGCACGTACAGCAGGTATAGGAAGAAGTGTTGAAGAATTGCAATGGGACTTAAATTATTTATTGCAATTATGGAGAGCAATTGATGGCGCAAGTACTTCTTCTCCAGGTGCTTTCCTTATCTATCATGAATCTTCATTAGTTATACGAGCTATTCGTGATTATTTCCAGCCAGACATTGGTGAAATTCTCATTGATACAGATGAAATCTATGAACAAGCTCGCCAATTCATGAGTCATGTCATGCCAGATATGGTCAATCGAGTAAAACGATATAGAGATGATATCCCTCTTTTCTCTCGTTTCCAGATTGAACACCAGATTGAAACCGCCTACTCCCGTATCGTTCCTTTGCCCTCAGGTGGATCCATTGTAATTGACCATACAGAGGCTTTGGTTTCAATTGATGTTAACTCTGCCCGTTCAACTCGTGGTGGAGACATTGAAACAACTGCATTTAATACTAACTGTGAAGCAGTAGATGAAGTTGCTCGTCAATTACGCTTACGTGACTTAGGCGGTTTAATTGTCATTGACTTCATCGATATGGAAGTCGCTAAAAATAAACGTGAAATCGAAAACCGTTTGAAAGAAGCATTAAGAAATGATCGTGCTCGTGTTCAGATGGATAAAATATCTCGATTCGGTTTAATTGAATTATCTCGTCAACGTTTACGTCCTGCTTTATCTGAAGGTAGTCATATTACATGTCCTCGTTGTAATGGTACTGGACATATTCGTGATGTTGAATCATTTGCTTTACAGGTTCTTCGTATTATTGAAGAAGAGTCCATGAAAGAAAGTTCTGCTGCTATTCATATTCAACTTCCTGTTGATGTTGCAGCTTTCCTTCTTAATGAAAAACGTAGCGAAATCATGAAAATTGAATCACGCCATCGTGTGATTATCATGGTTATTCCTAACAAATATCTTGAAACACCTAGATATAAACTTGAACGTTTAAAACATGATGACCCTCGTCTTGAAGAACATCAGTTAAGCTTTGAGTTAGCTGAAGAATCCACTGATGTGGATATGAGTTTTAGCAAAACGTATAAAGAAGCACCAAAACCACGCCAAGAAGCATTGGTGAAAAGTATTTCTCCAGAAATGCCACCTCCTCCTGCCCCAGTAGAAGTAGTTGCACCTCAAAAACAAGAAGAAACAAAAACAATGAGTTTCTGGGACAAATTAATGTCATTCTTTGGTGTAACCAAAACAGAGGCAGAAGTTGTTGCTCCACCTAAACCAGCACGCGAAACTCGATCCAAACGTCATAATGATCGCTCTCGTAATCGTAATCGCCGTCGTCGTGATCGAAATAGAGACGAGCAAGTTTTGGAAAAACAAAACGATGTCATAAATATAGCTGAAGAAACAACAGCTGTATCCAAACAGGAAAAAACAACAAAAGAAATCAATAACGAAAGAAGACGCAATCGTCGTTCAAACAATGCAAAAACTGAGTTTAAAGAAAAAATGGCAAACTCAGATGTTGTAGAGTTATTGGATACAAACAATGAAATTATCCAACAAACTATAGAAACTGACATTGTTGAAGTTGAAGCCCCTATTATTTCCAATGTTGTTGAAGAGAATCACATCGAAGAAGAACCTCGTCGCCGCCGTCGTAGAGGTGGAAGAAATCGTAATCGCCGTGATCGTGAAAGTATTGTTGATAGTGCTGAGATTGCTGAAATTATTTCAGTTGAGGCAAATGAAATTGATGAAATGGTTGATGGTCTGATGACAAATTCACAAACATCAACTGATTCAAATGAAAATATTCAAGAGATTTCTAAAGGTCAAGTTAAAAAACTGCCTTCTGAAAACAAAATTGAAGATGTTGCTTATCAGGCTGTTACTACTGATACAGAAAGTTCCTCTATCCCACCGTTGGCTTTCTATGATCCTAATGACGAAGCAATCTCTGTATCGACAAAAGAAACAACTACAAAATTAACCAATCAATTTGAATTGATTCAAGAAGAAGTGGTTCTTCAATCAGTAGAAGGAACTCTTTCTACAACACCTGTAGAAGAAGTCATCGAACTCGATGTATCAGACTTTGTTACTTCGCCTGTTAGTGATGTGGAAGAAGTATTATCTGAAAAAGTAACCATTGTCACCGATACTGAAAATAAACCAACAGAAGAATCCTCATCCAAAACAGAAAAAGTTTTAGAGGAAGTCGTTCATATTGAAACAGAAACAAAAGTAGAAACAACGCAAGAAGCATCTACTCAAGTTGAATCCCAAGTAAAAACTGAGAAAACTGTTTCTACTCCAACTGTTCCTGTTCAAAATTTACAGGAGATGCTCGCATCAGCAGGTTTAGTCATGGCCTCTACTGATCCTGAAAAATTGCGATTAGCACAAGAAAAAGCGGCAAAAGAATTGGAAAATATTCCACCTCGTCCAGTACGTCGTCGCCCTGCTCCACCTGTAAATGATGAACCTTTAATTCAGGTAACTACTCGAAAACAATAAAGTTGTCTTTTACAATAAAAAATTAGGGGGTAAATTCCCCCTAATTTTTTATATATGCTTTACTGCTCCTTTTTCTGCTTCGTGTTATCTTAGTGATATAAAAGCATATAAATTTCCTGAGTTTTTTACATGCAGCAAAAAATTATTCCAGTTCTCACAGAAAAAACCTCTTCTTTCGGTAATATTTCACCGGAAATAATGGCTCCTATTTGTGACAAACTGAATCGTCCTTTACGAGATTTACGCATATCAGTAACGGATCGCTGTAATTTCCGTTGTATTTATTGCATGCCCAAGCAAGTTTTTGGAAAAGACTTTCGCTTTATTCCCCATGAAGAAATGCTCTCATTTGAAGAAATTCATCGAATAGCATCTATTTTTGTTAATTTAGGCATAGAAAAAATACGTCTTACAGGAGGAGAACCTCTGATACGTCGACACATAGAAAAACTGATTGAACAACTTGCTGGTTTAAAAACAACTGATGGAAAAAATATTGATCTGACATTAACAACCAATGCTTCTCTATTAACTCAAAAAGCCTCTTCGCTTTTCAATTCTGGATTAAGTCGCATTACCGTTTCATTGGATGCTTTAAATAATCATGTTTTTAAACAAATGAATGGCGTTGATTTTCCTGTTTCAGATGTTTTAAAAGGAATTGAAGTCGCACATCAAATTGGATTTTCTCCTATAAAAATCAACACAGTAATCAAAAAAGGTATAAATGATCAGGAAATTTTGCCAATAGCTCGTTATTTCAAAAATACACCGATTATTCCTCGTTTTATTGAATATATGGATGTGGGTTCTACCAATAATTGGAAACAAAATGAAATTGTTCCTTCTTCTGATGTAATTCGTTTAATCCATACTGAAATGCCTTTAGAAAAAATTGATCCCAATTACAAAGGGGAAACTGCTTCACGATGGCGTTATCAAGACGGTAGTGGTGAAATCGGAGTTATAGCGAGTATGACACAAGCTTTTTGCAGTGAATGTACACGAATACGTTTATCAACTACAGGTAAACTGTATCCTTGTCTTTTTGCTACAAATGGTTTTGATCTCAAACCGTTACTTCGTTCCAAAAAATCAGATGAACAAATTGCAAATGCTATTATTTCATACTGGCAAAATCGAGAAGATAGATATTCTGAATTAAGAAACACTGGTATACCAATACAAGGAAAAAAAATAGAAATGTCTTATATAGGCGGTTGATAACACCAGATTTTTTATCAGATAAAAATGGAAACACATCTTGATAAATCAGATATTACAGGATTGATTCTTGCTGGCGGGCAAGGCAAAAGAATGGGTTCTATAGATAAAGGTTTACAACTTTTCCTTGGTAAGCCACTTTTTTCATACGCAGTAAAACGACTAAAACCTCAAGTTACTACTATTTTGCTTAACGCAAACCAAAATATAGAGGCGTACAAACAATCTGGATTAGAAGTCATATCAGATGAACCTCTTACTTATGCTGGACCACTTGCTGGTTTTTTAACCGGTTTAAAACATTGTAAAACCCCCTATTTACTTTGCGTACCTTGTGACTCCCCTTTTTTTCCAGAAACATTACTCAAACAACTCTATCATGCATTAATTAATGAAAAAACTAATATTGCTATTGCAACTACTGGATCTCAACTTTCTTTTAAAGCTCATCCTGTTTTCTGCCTAATGAAAAAAACGGTTTTATCTCACTTGGATATATTCTTAAACAGTGGACAACGAAAAATTGAAGCTTGGTATAGTTCTTTAAAAACAAGTTTAGTACACTTTTCTGATGAAGCTGCTTTTTCTAATATCAACACCATAGAAGAATTAAAAGCGTTAGAAAATCAAAGCAAAATTTGATTTTACTTTACTTTAACAGTTAACTTTAACATATTGATATAAAATGAATTTATCAAAGAACAAAAAAGATAATGTTGTTCCTGTGGAACAGGCAAAACGTATTATTAGTGAAGCTGTTATTCCCCTGGCTGAAACTGAAAAAGTACCTTTAAAAGAAGCACTTTATCGAATTTTAGCTGAAGATATTATTTCTCCCATTAACGTTCCTGCACATGATAATGCAGCGATGGATGGCTATGCATTTTCGGCTCAACAACTTGATCTATCAAAACCTTTATCACTCAAAATTGTTGGTTCTGTTTTTGCAGGACATCCATTTAAAGGAACCATTTCCTTAAATGAATGTGTACAAATTATGACAGGCGCTTTTATACCGCAAGGATGCGATACTGTCGTTCAACAAGAAAATATTACCTTACATGACAAAACAATTACGATACCCGCTAACAATGTGCAAATGGGAGAAAATGTTAGACCATGTGGAGAGGACATTAAAATTGGAACAACCTGCCAAAAGAAAGGAACTTTAATCAAACCAGCTAATCTAGGTTTTTTAGCCTCAATTGGTATAGCTGAAGTTAATGTTGTCAAACGTCCTAAAATAGCCATTTTTTCAACAGGAGATGAACTTTATTCCATTGAAGAACCCACACCTGAAAATGGTATTTTTGACAGTAATCGCTATTCCTTATATGGTATGTTGAAACGTTTGGGATGCGAAGTAATTGACTTGGGAATTATAAAAGATGATCCAGAGCAAATTAAAACGACTTTTTTAAAGGCACACCAAATCGCAGATGTCATCATTACAACAGGTGGAGTCTCTGTTGGATCCGCTGATCATACTAAAACCATACTTTCAGACATAGCAAAAATAGAATTTTCGAATATCAACATGCGTCCTGGTCGACCAACTGTGTTTGGAAAAATAAATTCAAATAACAAAAACACTTATGTCTTTGGGTTACCTGGAAACCCAGTTGCAGTTATGGTTGCATTTTATTTTTTTGTAAGAGATGCTTTATTTTATTTAATGGGAACACGCCCTTCCCCTCTACCACATATTCAGGCAAAAACCATATCACCACTTTCCAAACGACAAGGACGAACAGAATTTCAGCGTGGCATACTTGCTCCAAATGAACATGGTGAATGGGTTGTTCGCTCAACAGGTTCTCAAGGATCTGGAATGCTTTCCTCCATGATACAAGCTAACTGTATGATTATTTTACCTGTTCAAAGTAAAGCTGTTTTACCTGGAGATACAGTAAAGGTAGTTTTGTTTGATGGATTAATATAAATTCAAACTATTTATAGATAAATCTTTCATCATAAGAAAAGTTTATCTATAGTTCGCTTAACTGCCAGCGTTGATTTTGTATCCCATAATAACGATCCATGATGATATCGTCGCTCACGCCAATTTGCTCCATAAGTGTTTCTAAATTACCCATTCTTTTACCAAAAACACTTAAATCCTGACGTAATTTTTCTTTTTCTTCAGAGGAAAAAGGCAAATCTTGAATAATATCTCTCCAATTCTTTAATTCTTGTTGATTATCATCCAACCATTCAAGTGAACGGGAAATACCATCCATATCGAGATACATAGGAGCAAAATCGTAAAATGGTGCTAACTGAGTTTTTCCATTTATCGTTTGAACAGCCATATTGTATGGACTATTATCTGTGTTACCCAAAGCCAAATTCATAATATCTCTCTTGATATATTCTAAAGTGGCTTGATATGGATCACTGACAAAGTTACGAAGTGTTTCTACCATCAATTTATGATTTGGTTCGATTTTAGGATTTGCCAAGTCAGCAAGCGAAGCCAAACTTTCTTGATGGTAACGAATAACCTTGTCTGATACGACAGATCTATCAAAACGCGGCACAAATAAAATATCTTTTTGCCATCTTGGTAATTCTGCAACAAAAAGCCCCATTTCTTTAGCCAAACGCAAATAGTGAGCTTCGTGTTGAAGAATAGTCCAATCAGCAAGATTTCTTGCTCTAGAAAACTTGATAATGTAGTGCTTTGCTGCCTTTTTATCTGGTAGCGTTGCATCTGCATACCAAAGCCCATCTTTTGCTTGCGTAAGAAGTAACTTTGGACTAACGCCATGAATACTTGTAGCACTTGCTGTAAAAAAACCGTGTGCATCAAAATATTCCGCAAATGATTCATGACGAGAAAGGATTTCTTCAGTTGTAAACCCTCGTTCAAACGAATTGGAACCCTCTTGCTTTATTCTATCCTGAAATGCATTAACGGCTTCACGTATACGTATTTTTCCAACAGGATTAATGGCACCAACCTGTAACATTCTCCAATCTGATTGAGAATCATCTGATACTTCTAATACCTTTTGTAAATAGACTCTCCCATCACCTTGCGGTATGAGATCCAAAAGAAAAGAAGGCCAGTGAGATAACTTATATTTTTCCGATTGCGGTAAATATCGTAATGAAGGTGATTGCCCTTTTTCCTGGAAGTTTGTATCAAACGTAATAACAGAAGATCCTGCTGTACTAGAATTAATATTTTCTATCGAAACAGTACAGCATTTGCTCCAGCAATCATTTTTAAAAATTTCAACTGTACACTGCTGTTTCATAGCTTGATAAAAAATTTACCAAGTCAAAGGTGAAGATTCATTTTTCCAAAAAATCCAGCGTCTCTCTTCGTAATGACCACCATTTCCTATCTGGTAAGGTTGTTGTATACCGGCATCCAAATCAATCAAAGAAATAAATCCCGAAAAAGTAGAAACAACTAACTTTTTGCCGTCAGTAGAAATATCCATTGCATTGATTGCTGCCCCAACAAAATGTTGCCAGCGATACTCCCCTGTCAAACTACATGCATGAATATAACCATAAGCATCTCCCATAATAAATTCATCATTACGAGAAACGCCTGCATACACACGGGCACCATCTTGCAAAAGCCTTATGCCATCTCTTGTTTCATAATAATCAGTATTTAAACCATCAAGCATGGATGACGGTACACCAATAGTGACACCATTATAAAAATGGCATGCATTCAACGCTAATACGGAATTATCCTTACTGAAAAGAGCATAATGAGGATATTCATTATGAGGTCCAATTTCTGCGATAAGATCTAAATTCTCATTAAAAACAAGATGTTTTCCTTCTTGTGCACCAACAGCTATATATTTTCCATCAGAAGATACAACACCATGTTCCATTGAAGCATTAACAGACAATGCTTCATTTAAGCCTTCTTTTTGCTGCCAAGTAAAATATTCACTTAATTCTTCTTTTGTCGGTTGCAAACGATGCGCTTCTTCAGAAGAAAGCACATAAATACCATCTTCACTAACAAGCAAGACTCTTTTACCATCTGGAAATGGCATCAACCTTGTTGGATCAGGACGAGAGTTAAGTGGTTCAACTGAAAATCCATCAGGTATATCTTCTACACCTGTTGGCCAAGGACAAAAAGTTACTTCCTCTCCTTGCCATCCATCTGTAACGACAATCCCTTTCTTTTTTGCAAGAGCAAAATAACGCTTATTAGGGCAAACTCCAAAGAAATCAACATCTGGAACTGTATCTATTTGAGTTCCTTTTATATGTACAACTTTACCATTTTCATAAGGAGCACCAATTCGTGCTAGAAATGAATCATCAGGCAAAAGGCACAACATGGGAATATTCTGACCATTATCATCAAATAAAAAATTAAATGGCTCATGTGCTGGTGGCCAATATTCTCTAAACTCATCCGTTGTACCTAATCTATTAGCTTCTCTTAATGCTACTAATAGATCTGGCACTAAATGTTCTCTACCTGTTGCTGCAGGTTCTTCACCTGCGTTTTCCCACCCTTCTTTTACTCCCTTTGCAATATATTCATTGAGTGCTTTTGCATAAGCGAGTGTTTTTTCTTTCCATTCTTTTTGCTGATCGGATTCGGTCTGCATGAGGCTTTTCTTTACAACTGTTAAATCTAAAAAGTCTTTTTACAATAGAAATCTTGAAAACAATATAAGAGAATAGTATTCAGAATCACTGAAAAAAGTCCAGTGCACCAGTTATGGTTTGGAAAATAAATTCAAAAAACAACACTATTAAAAATTTACCAAATAATCTTTTCTAAGAACGATTAGAGGTCTCGTTGTTTTCTTCCGGTGATTTTTTAGAGCTGTCTTTAGATGGCTGATCTTCTGAGAATTCAGTAGAGGGCAAATCGTATTGAAACATCTCTTTTGATAACTCATTTGAAGAAATGTCTTCACTTGCATCCGTATTTTCAATTAATTCAGGTGATACTTCTTTTGGGACATTTCTTTTTCTTGTCAGAATAAGCAGACCAATCACTGATAAAACGAAAAGTCCACACAAAAAAAACCGCTTCATATCAGTAACGGGTTCAACACCCTCAGGTGGAAATATAGAAAGACATGCAAAAGCAAAAAAACGGGCAGGAAAAAGTGCTAATAAAAAACTGATCATATGTGCGATTAGAGGACGACCATCTTTGCGCATAATGTGCAAATAAACTCGTCTCCAGCTCCATAATAACACTACAAAACAGCCAATCAGTACTGTAATGTCAATCATAAAATCTCTTTCCTTCTTCCCTAATAGTTAGATTTTACCGTAATTAATAAAGAAAGTTACTTCATCTTAAACCATACAAATCTTAATTCAGAAAAGTAAGAAATACTTTTCGTTTATTTAAAAATCAAGCAAGTAAAGAAATAGAAATAACAAGATGGGTAAAATGACTCACTTTTTGCCTTGTCGTTATATAAATAAGCACAAGGCAAAATTATTTATTCAATTGGCGTTATATTTACAGAATTGTTTTCTACATCTTCAGCATATTTATCTATGTAATTAAAAAAGTCTATAGCTTTTACCAAATGCTCTTCTGCAGAAAGTAATTGTTTATTTCCCTCTGAAGTTTGTAGTTTTTCATCTCTAATCAAAGTTTCTATTAAGATATTAAGCGTACGTAGCTCATGCAACCCATTAGAAATATTCATACCAATTCTTGGGTCATATTGAACCGTTCCTAATATTTCTTCCATCCTTTCATGAGATACCCATTGATTATAAAGATCTTTCAAACCAGCATAACGCACTTGAAATTCCTTAATATCTAAAGCCTCTTTATTTTGTTCATTTAACCACGTTTGATATTCCATCAAATAATTCTTGGCATTTACTAGCCTTATAACGAGCTGTGAAAATACTAAACGAGCTTCTGACTCAGAAACCTTTTTCTTTTTCTTACGTGAAAGATGAAAGCCGCCAAACAGAACAGCAGCTAGCACAGAAAAAATACCACCTATTATTTTTACCCAAGGACTTAAAAGTAAAGCAAACAAATTAAACTTGCTTTTTTCTTCACTTGATTTTTTCTTAAACATATCTTTCTCGAATCAGTCTTTTGATCAATAAAATTATTATAATCTTTTTAAAATAATCCCTGATTATTTATTTTGTCTAGTTGGCAAGACTCCGCAAAATCCGCTTTGACAAGTAATCGTTTGTTTAGAAAAAAATAGCTTTTGCTCTTTCTCATCTTTTAACTTTTCTAATTCCAAACATGATTGACGAGCATTAATAAAAGCAAAACCTTCTTTTTCATCTCTATTTAATACATCAATACGATCTATTTTTGCTTTTAACCAACCTTTTTCTGGATTGTTCCAAAGAACTGAACAAACGCCATTGGAAACAATATTTTCATAAAGCGTATGATCGACAATATGCTGTGTTGTAACAAGCGTTAAAACTCTCTTTTGCAAGGAAGCTTTCATTACAGGATAAGCTCGTAAATTTCGCATTAACCTTGGTGGAACAGGATCTGCATAAGCTGCATTAAAAAAGAGAACGCTAACTAACAACAATATTATCTTTTTCATAATTTCTTTATTTCAGTCACTTCCTAAAATTTATTTTAATGCAAGGAAAATATAGTTATGTGACTTTTATCCAATATTTAAATAAAAAATCTTTTCATAAAACTATCAAGTTTTAATTTTTACTGTCGTAAATAGAATAAGAAAAAAAGTATCAGGCATATTTCCTGCTACTTTCGGTAATGTTCTTACGGGAGAAACAGAAATGAATACTACTATTACCGCTACCTTACAAAAAAATGTAACGATAGCATCTTCTACAACATCAACAACAACAGAATCCAAATCCAGTAATCATGTTCAAGAACAGTATTCTGCTTCTAGCCTGCGTTCTTCCCTGAATACACAAATTATTGAAGCATCCCTCAAAATTGAAATTAGTGCTGGTAATAATTCTCAAGGGCTTTTATTCCGTTCATGTTTAGAAAGTATTTATGAAGCTCTTGGTGGAGGATTTGAGTCTAAAATCAATCCAGAATACAAAATGCCTTCTATGATGGATGATAATAATCCATATGCAACTCCAGAAGGCACTGCTAATGTTATTTTATCTTTCTCTTTAGGACTGTATGCTCAATACTCTGCTTCTCATGCTGGAGAAGATAGTGCAGAAACTGCGACCAACTTTATTGAACTTATTCGTGGTGGATTTGAAAAAGGTTACGGGGAAGCAGTTGATATCTTAGAATCATTAAGCGCTTTTGACGAAAATATTAAAAGTGAAATCGAAAAAACTTGGGAACTTGTTCAAAAAGGATATGATGACTGGCTGGCATCCATGATTAACCCTGCTTCAGAGGAATCCATGGAAATAAGTGATCAACAAACTAATACGCAAGTAAGTGCATAAACAATTTTTACTATAAAAAAGGCATTATCATTTTTTGATAATGCCTTTTTTAGAATACGTTAAAAAAACTATCTCATAAAATTGGTATAAACCACTTTTTCCATCTTAGGCGGTTCAATACCAGCTTTCAAAGCAGCTTCTTTGCACTTTAAATGCCAAGCAAAATTTCTAGCAAGAATTCTCAAATTTTGCATACCTTCCTCGTCTTTTAACACTTCTTCAGGAGTTGCCCCATGCACCATATTCCAATATCTACCTGAAATAATTGGCATCTGATTAATTTGAAAATACTTATTTAATTGATCCAGTGCTGCTGTCGTTCCCGCTCTTCTTGCTGAAACAACTGCAGCTCCAGGTTTTAGCCTGAAAGAATTATGGCTTGATAGATAATCCGAGAAGAAAGCTCTATCTAAAAATGGAACTAACCCACCACTAGCAGAAGCATAATGAACCGGTGAACCTATTATATAGCCATCAAATTGCCTTGCATATTTTAAAAAACCATTCACTTTATCATTAATGACACATCGCTTAAGCGTAATGCACCCTCTACAATCTCGACAAGGTGCTATTGGATCTTTTCCGATGTAATAAATATCTGTTTCAATATTTTCTTGATTAAGTGTAATGGCAATTTCATTTAAAGCTGTATAGGTACAACCCTTTTCATTTGGAGAACCATTTATTAACAAAACTCTCATACTTCTTCGCTAAACCTATCTGGTTTTATACAGCCATATCATGAACATCAATTGATAATTATTGTAAAGTAAATTGACTCAAAAACGTATTGAATTGTTCTAAAGGTATTGGTCTGGAAAAATAATATCCCTGACCATAATCACAACTATATTCCATCAACAATTCAAGTTGCTTTTTGGTTTCTATACCTTCAGCTAAAGAAACTGTTCCTTTTAAAGCACGACATAAATTCAAGCCATTTTCAATAACAATCCGACTACGCTCATTTTGCTCTATTGCATTGACTAACGATCTATCAAATTTTATTTCATCAAAATCTAACGCTGATAAAATGGATAAATTGGAATATTCTGAACCAAAATCATCAAGAGAAATACTGAAACCGACTTCTTTTAATTCCATCATCAGATTTTTCAGTACGCTCTCATCCATCCTGCCTATACTTTCTGTTACCTCAATAGTAATTAATGAAGGAGAAACAACATATTCAGCACAAATTTCACTTAGTGTTTTTACAATGGACGGTTCTAGTAATGTAATACGTGAAAAATTGACAGAAATCTGTAAATCATGTCCAGAATCTTGCCACATTTTTAACGTTTTACAAGCATTTCTCATTACAAACAAGTCAATATAACTTACAACACCACCCGCTTCATAAAATGGGAGAAACTTATTTGGAGTCAAAACAACTCCATTTTCATCTTTTTTACGAATCAATGCTTCTGCACCAATAATATTTTTTGACTGAATACTGGTTTGTGGCTGGTAATAAACAAGAAAGCGATCTTCTTCAATCTCTCGAAGAACTTCTTTCAATAATCCCTTACGTGAAAGTACACGTTCCTCTTTTAATGAAGAACGATAATATGATTGTTTTGCTACACGTCGTACCTCTTCAGCTTGCTGGAATATAGCTGTAATATTGAGATCATCCTGATCAAAATTCCATGAAAATCCCATAGAAACGATATTTTCAAAATCAGCATTTTTCAGCGTGAGACGTAATGTTGATACCTTGTCTTTAAAAAGATCACTAGAAATACCACTACATAAAACAGCGAATTCATCACCGCTGATTCGATATACATTTTCTAAAAATTGTTCTTTTAAAATAATGCCTAACTGCTTGATTATCTGATCACCATATTCACGACCATATGTATCATTGATTTGTCGCATACCATTGATATCTAATAAAACAATACCAAGTGTTTCTGGTGTTTTGCTTTGATAAATATCTAAAGTACGATTGTAATAATTACGGTTTCTTAAACCAGTTAGCGCATCGATATAACTAATTTTCTCTAATTTAGTTATTAATCGATGTTTATCTAATTCTTCATTAATGAAAACAGCAATAGAACGTATTAAAACCAAATTACGAATATTTTTTTTAGGGTTATCAACACCAATAAATCCCCTAAACTTTCCATCATCAAATAATGGGGCAGACAACAAACTGTCAATACCGAGTGACTTTAATATCTGATAATCGTCATTCTCTGGAGTCAATTCCTCGTCTACAGAATAAATGACAAATTCTCCATCTTTTCTAAATTTTTCTTCCCAATCAGCTATATATAAAAAAGGAAAATTTTGAAGATTATCAATCTGAGAATCAATTAAAGAACGACACCATTCAAATGTATTGGAAATAGTTAAATTTTTCTGATCCACTTCAAAGATATAAGCACGTTCCGCCTGATAATAATCAGCTACGTTTTCTAATAACAAATGAACTGCTTTATTAAAATCTTTTTCTTTGTTTAATAGATGGATACAATGAAAAAGTACTTCTTCTTTCGTTGATGGAGAAAATTGAGGAACCAAAATTCCCTTTTGTATAGTTATCTCTTTTTGTGTTCTAAGACGGCACATACGTCCATCAAATTCAACTAGCACATCATGAATATCAAACCATTTCTTAAATTCTTCATCAAAATATTCATAATCATATGGTTCGTTCAACGCTAATTGACCACAAACACAAAACGAACATGGATTATCTAACCCATGTAAAAGCTTATAACATTTTTGTTTTCGATATTCATCAGGATGCACTATGCCATACATCTTCATTGCAGCTTGTGACATATAAAGCACTTCGTGTGTTTGTATATCACAGACATTACAATTGTAGTCATAACGATCAAGTATTAAAGAAGCAAATTTGTTGAAATTCATTACACTACGATCTAAATTCTTTTACAAAATGATCTTTTTAACTACCATTATCAATTCCAGATAACTTTTTTCATACCACTTAAATGTTGCTTCTCTGGTAATACCATCTATCATGGTATACCGATAAGAATATTGACCGTTTTCCCTCATACATTGAAGAACATATTCTAAAGCAGCATTCTGGTAATATTTATCTCTCTCCTCTGAAGGAATTAGCGTATCCCTGATATGTTTTGTCACCATATCAAAGTCTGCAATTTCTGGAATGAAATGAGAATTCCTATTATCTCTGCTAAAGGTAGAATAATATTTATTTAGTATATTAATCAAACAGATATATTCTATATCCGTTGCAGATGACATTTCAATAATCTTTTGTAATCGCAATAATTCAAGTTCTTTTTCAAAAGAAATACTACGTTGAAAAAATAAAAAGGCACATACTTCTCTAGTGTCAGATATATAAAAGTGAACTTTTACTTCTGTTTTTTCTTGGCTTGTTTGATCTTCACCACTGTAATAATACTCTAGCTGTTGTTTACCTTGTGCATATTGCAAAAGCAAAGCATCTTTGGATAACGCATCAACAATATAAGACTGATCATTAGGATGAATATTTTTTTTCCAAGTTTGTAAAAAATCTGCTATTGATTGTGAATTTAACTCTTTTTCTTCTTTATTACCGATACTGAGAATTCGGGAGTAATTTTTAGTGAGATTAAAAAGAACAATACTAAAATATGGAGAAGTCGTAAAATTCAAAAGATGTCGCAACTCTTCCTCTCTAACTCCTACTTTAGGAACTAAAACAATCTGATTTCCTTTTAGTTTGTAATTAGCTAGAGACATTTCTGGTTCATAGAATGCGAAATTATTTTTCCCGCTTCGCTTCACATGATAAAGAGCGATATCTGCTCGTTTGAATAAGGAATCATAGCCAATAGTCTTAGGGACATAGGCAAAAGAAAGGGGGCTAGCATGATGCTAGCCCCTTGGAATTCTGGCTCCCCGACCAGGGCTCGAACCTGGGACCTGCGGATTAACAGTCCGTCGCTCTACCGACTGAGCTATCAGGGAATGAAGATAAAATTATAATCATGAGCATTCAAAATGTCAAACAAATATTCAATTTTTTCTTTCTTTTTGCTTTTGAATACCCTTATTTGATACAAATTCTTTTTTTTCTTTAAGTGTCGAAGAATTTATCTCTTTGCTTTGTTCTGCCTCTTTGATTGGCAAAACAAGCGTTCCTTCTACCGGTTTTCCTTTTCCTGAAAACTTGGAAGTATCAATAACCTGTATAAAAACTTCGTTTTTTTTGATCATACCAAGTTCATAACGAGCACGCTCTTCCATTGCTTCCGTACCAACTTCAAGATCCTTGACTTCAGAAGCCAATTTCGCGTTTCGTAAACGATTTTCTTCGTTTTTTGCTTTTACCTCTTCAAGTTGCTGTGTTAGTTCACGAACACGAAGATAACCACCCTTTCCAATCCAAAGTGGATATTGAATACATACCAATAGTAAAGCAAGAAGAATGGTAATTAACCGCATTGTCTCCAGTAATTCTGGTATTCAGAATTGAATACCAGAATATCCGTTTATTTTAAATTGTAATAAGCGTTTCGACCTGGATAGCTAGCAATATCACCCAGATCTTCTTCAATGCGTAGTAATTGATTATATTTAGCTGTACGATCTGAACGCGACATGGAACCCGTTTTTATTTGTAATGCATTCGTACCTACAGCAATATCTGCAATAGTTGAATCTTCTGTTTCACCAGAGCGATGTGAAATAACCGCTGTGTAACCAGCACGTTTAGCCATTTCAATTGCTGCAAACGTTTCGGTTAAAGTTCCAATTTGATTAATCTTAATGAGAATAGAATTAGCAATACCCTTACTTATTCCTTCTCTTAAAATTTTTGTATTCGTTACAAAAAGATCATCACCAACTAATTGAACTTTTTTTCCTAATGTTTGAGTTAATACAGACCATCCTTCCCAATCATTTTCTGCCATTGCATCTTCAATTGAAATAATAGGATATTTACTGCACCAACTTTCAAGTAAACCTGTAAATTCTTTTGCGCTAAGTGACAAACCTTCACCACTCAAATGATAAAAGCCATCCTTATAAAACTCACTAGCTGCACAATCCAGACCTAAAGCTACTTGAGTGCCTGGTTCATAGCCCGCTTGTTCAATTGCCTGAATAATCAATTGAATTGCTTCTTCATGATGAGAAACTGATGGTGCGAATCCACCCTCATCACCGACATTCGTATTTAAACCACGACTTCTAAGAATTTTTCTGAGTGTATGAAAAACTTCTGCACCATAACGAACAGCCTCACGGAAAGACGGCGCTCCAACAGGAATAATCATGAACTCCTGAAGATCCAAATTGTTATCCGCATGAGCACCACCATTGACCACATTCATCATAGGCACAGGCATTTGCATCACACCAGAACCACCAAAATAACGATATAGTGGCAAGCCTGATTCTTCTGCAGCTGCTTTTGCGACTGCCATCGATACAGCTAAAGTTGCATTAGCACCTAAACGGCTTTTGTTTTCTGTTCCGTCCAAATCAATTAATGTACGATCTAAAAAAGCCTGTTCACTTGCATCTAATCCAATAATGGCTTCTGCAATTTCTGTATTAATATGCTCAATTGCTTTTAAAACACCTTTTCCTTGATAACGACTTGCATCGTTATCACGCAATTCAATCGCTTCTCTGGATCCAGTTGAGGCACCAGAAGGAACAGCTGCACGTCCCATCACACCTGATTCGAGCAACACGTCACATTCGACTGTCGGATTACCACGAGAATCCATAATTTCTCGTCCGATAATGTCTACAATACTACTCATAATTGCTCCTTTAATTAATAATTTAAATAAGTCTGCTTAAAGGGATCAGGCAAAATCAAATTCCAAAAAGCCAGCTTTTTTCACTACACGATCAAGTTCTAAAAGTGTAACTAATAACTCTTCCATTCTGTTTAGCGGAACAGCATTAGGACCATCCGATTTTGCTTCTGCTGGATTTGGGTGTGTTTCCATAAAAAGACCGGATATACCCACAGAAACAGCGGCTCTAGCTAAAACAGGGACAAACTCTCTTTGTCCACCAGAAGAAGTACCCAGTCCTCCTGGCAATTGTACTGAATGGGTTGCGTCAAATACAACCGGACACCCTGTCTTTCTCATTAAGGCAAGTGAACGCATATCTGACACAAGATTGTTATAACCAAAAGAAGCCCCTCTTTCACATACTAAAAAATTATTCTCTGACAAATTGGCTTCTTTTGCTGCTTCTTTTGCCTTGATAACAACATTTTGCATATCATCAGGTGCTAAAAATTGACCTTTTTTGATATTGACGGGTTTTCCACTACGAGCACACGCCTGAATAAAATCAGTTTGGCGACATAAAAAAGCAGGTGTTTGAATTACATCAACAACTTCAGCTGCCATTCCAATTTCTTGCTCGGTATGGACATCTGTTAAAACAGGAACATGAAATTGTTTTTTGACATCCGCTAAAATCTCCAAACCTTTTTCAATCCCTAATCCTCTAAATGAAGAAGAGGAAGAACGATTTGCTTTATCGTAGGAAGATTTATAAATAAAAGGAATTCCTAAGCGTTTTGTAATTTCTGTTAATGTTCCTGCTGTATCTATTGCTAGTTGATGAGACTCAATGACACATGGTCCTGCTATCAGAAAAAAAGGATTATCTAACCCGACATCAAAACCGCATAGTTTCATACTGCACTCTCTTATAAGTTGGATTGCTTTTCTTTTTGCTCAATTGCAGCATTAATAAAGGATGTAAAAAGAGGATGTCCATCACGAGGAGTAGATTTAAATTCCGGATGATACTGTACACCCATATACCAAGGATGTGCATTGTCTCCTTTTCTTGGCAACTCCATGATTTCACATAATTTTTCATTTGGAGTAGAAGCTGAAACAATTAAACCAGCTTCCTTGATACGACCAAGATAATGATTGTTTGCCTCATAGCGATGACGATGCCGTTCAGTCACAACATTGCCATAAATTTCTGCAGCTAAAGTATTCGGTTCAACCGCACATGTCTGAGCACCCAAACGCATCGTACCGCCCAGATTAGATTCCTCATTGCGTTTTTCTATTTTGCCATCTTGGTTTTGCCATTCAGTAATCAATGCGACAACAGGCTGATTGGTGTCTGGAGAAAACTCTGTTGAATTTGCATTGGTTAACCCCGCAACATTACGAGCATATTCAATTAAAGCAACTTGCATTCCCAAACAAATACCCAGATAAGGAACCTTGTTCTCTCTAGCATATTGTGCTGCTTTTATCTTACCTTCAACCCCTCTTATACCGAACCCACCTGGTACCAAAATAGCATCATATTTTACTAAATCACTTGTTCCGTTTTGATCAACATCTTCTGAATCAATAAAATCAATATTGACTCGGCACTTGGTTTGAATACCAGCATGATACAGTGCCTCAATAAGTGATTTATATGATTCTGTCAAATCAACATATTTACCAACCATTGCAATAGAAACATCTTTTTGAGGATGCTCTAACGCATAAACCAAATTATCCCAAGCGGACAAATCTGCAGGAGGCGGTGTTAAATCCAGCTCTTTACAAATGATGGCATCCAATCCCTGATCATGTAACAACCGAGGAATCTTATAGATGGTATCTACATCCCATACTGAGATAACAGCTTCTTCCGGCACATTTGAGAAAAGTGAAATCTTGGAACGTTCATCTTCAGGAATAGGTCTATCAGCACGACATAACAATGCATGAGGAGAAATTCCAATTTCACGTAACTTTTGAACACTGTGTTGAGTTGGTTTGGTTTTTAATTCACCGGCAGAAGAAATAAAAGGAACAAGCGTTAAATGAATAAAAGCGGTCATATTTCTACCGGCACGCAAGCTCAACTGTCTAACAGCTTCTAAAAATGGCAATGACTCAATATCTCCGACAGTTCCACCTATTTCAACAATAGCGACATCATATCCTTCTGCACCACGATAAATAAAGCTTTGTATTTCATTCGTAATATGTGGAATAACCTGAACTGTTTTACCCAGATATTCTCCACGACGTTCTTTTCTAATGACAGATTCGTAAATTTGACCGGTAGTGAAGTTATTCAGTTTTCTCATCTTGGTTGAGATGAAACGCTCATAGTGTCCAAGATCCAAATCTGTTTCCGCACCGTCATCGGTTACAAAGACTTCACCATGTTGAAAAGGGCTCATGGTACCTGGATCCACATTAATGTAAGGATCCATCTTAATCATAGTCACTTTAAGACCACGAGACTCTAGAATTGCGGCAAGAGATGCTGCCGTAATCCCCTTTCCTAGGGAAGAAACAACGCCGCCGGTTACGAATACAAATTTTGTCATTACGAATTAAAAAATGTGTGCATAGGAAACTCAGATTATACGCTTAAACTTCTTGTAATAAAAGACAATTAATTTGCAACAAAATTAGCAAAATACTTTAATATAAGTTAATAACTTATTGTTTTTTAATATTTTTATTACTTTAACTTAAATAAAATCTGTCTCGCATTTTGACTGGTTGCTATTGCCAGTGTTTCCGGAGGTATTTGTCGTAACTCGGCAAGTTCCATTCCAATTTTGGATAGCTCCTCTGGTTTATTCGGTCTTTGTTCAAGCCAAGCCGGGAGCAGATCTGGAGAATCTGTTTCAATAACGATTGCACTCAAGGGTAATTCTTTAGCCAGTCGTTTCAAATTCTGGGCACGATCATAAGTTAATGTGCCGCAAAAACTTAGCTTAAATCCTAATTCAATAAACGTTTGGGCTTGTTGAAAACTGCCATTGAAAGCATGAGCAATACCACCTCTTTGAGGCTTATTCTGTCTCAAGTGTTTCAAAACAATATCGACTGAACGACGTGTGTGTAACAAAACAGGCAAATCAAAATCTTTTGCCATCTTCAATTGTTCAGCAAAAAAATACTCTTGTTTTGATCTTAATGCTCCCTCTTTCAGCTTAGGTATATAAAAATCCAATCCAATTTCACCGATTGCTACTAACTTGAAATCCAACCTGGCTTCCTTTAAAAGTGATCTCATGAAAATCAAATCATCTTCCGTTGCATCTGCTATATACACAGGATGAATACCTAGGGCATATACACAATTGGGATATTGGTAAGCTAATTGACGTACTTTTGCAAAATTGTTTTTATCAATGGAAGGAATAACAATTGTTGATACACCCTGTTCTATCGCCCTCTGAACAATCAGATCGCGGTTTATACCCAGTTCATCTGCGTCCAAGTGACAATGCGTATCAATCCACATAATCTACCAAATCTTATTCTTTCAGCCCTTGTGCTGACATTTTCAATATACGATCGCAACGTTGGGCAAGGTCCATATCATGCGTTACGATAACAAAAGCTGTCTGAGTTGTTTTTGATAACTCCAACATCAAATCAAAAACTTGGTCAGCAGTTGATCTATCCAAGTTACCCGTTGGTTCATCTGCCAATACACAAGCTGGTTTCGTAACCAATGCTCTTGCCAAAGCAACCCTTTGTCTTTCTCCTCCAGAAAGCTCTCCTGGTCTATGTGTAATACGATGCTCCAAACCGACTCGCTTTAATATTTCTTTGGCAGTTTCCCTTGCTTCCTCTTGTTTTAGGCGCCTTATCATGAGCGGCATGGCAACATTATCCAAAGCAGAAAACTCTGGTAGCAGATGATGAAATTGATATACGAAACCTAATAATTGATTTCTTAATTTTCCTCTTTCTGCATCACTTAAGCTTGCAAAATCCTGCCCTTGTAAAAGAACGGTTCCCTGAGAAGGCACATCCAATCCGCCAAGAAGGTGCAGTAACGTCGATTTACCTGAGCCGGATGCGCCAACAATGGCAATACGTTGCCCTGGATAAACATCAAAATTAATCTGCTTAAAAACCTCAACAGCATATGATCCTTGCGAAAACGTTTTACCAAGGTCTCGACAAGACAAAACCGCATTATTCATAACGCAAGGCCTCCGCAGGATTTACACGAGAAGCACTCCAGCTGGGATATAAGGTTGCTAAAAAAGCCAAAATAACGGCACAGCTTCCTGTCGAAAAAACATCCCCAAACCGCAAATCTGAAGGCAATGAATTAATCATGTAAATATCTTTAGGTAAAAATTGAAACCCTAAAAGCCTTTCGATAAACGGAACAATCACATCAATGTTTACAGAAATAACAATCCCGCCTGTTATGCCAATTAAAGTACCCAGTATTCCCGCTATAGCACCTTGAATCATGAAAATTTTCATAATAGAACGAGGCGTAGCACCTAATGTTCTTAAAATTGCAATATCCGCCTGCTTTTCCGTTACCGTCATGACCAAAGTTGAAACCAAGTTAAAAGCAGCCACTGCCACAATCAACAATAAAATGATAAACATCATTCGTTTTTCCATTTGAACAGCAGCAAACCAATTTCGATTCATTTTTGACCAATCGCGTACCATGATATCGCTACTGTTTAATGCTCTAGCCAAATCCCATGCAACAACTGGCGCTTGATACATATCTTTAATACGAAGTCGCAGACCGCTTGGAGCATCTTGTTGGAACATTTTCATAGCATCTTCCATACTAATGAATGCCTGACTCGTATCTAAAAGATGATGTCCCACATCAAAAATACCTGAAACCGTAAATTGTTTTAAACGCGGAATCATTCCAGCAGGAGTTAACTGTCCTTGCGGGGCAATCAAAGTTATCTTGTCTCCCGTAAAAACACGTAGTTTTCTTGCTAGTCCTGAACCAACAACAATATTAAAGGTACCTGGCTGTAGACTATTGAAATTACCGCTTTTAATTTGTTTTGCCACATCAGAAACCTTGACTTCTTCAGAAGGAAGAATACCTCGTACCATCACGCCTTGTACGCGATCAAATCGAGTTAACATACCTTGAGCCATCACATAAGGAGCAGACCCTAAAACTTCTGGATTTTTATTAACGACTTGTGCAGTTTGTTGCCAATCAGGTAAAGCACCTTGCGTATCGTATATTTCGATATGCGGTAACACAGAGAGCATTTTGTCTCGAACTTCTTTTTGAAATCCATTCATAACAGACATCACAACAATAAGGGCTGCAACACCAAGTGCAATACCTGCCATTGAAATAAGTGAAATAAATGAAATAAAACGATTCCGACCGTTCTTTCTACCAGAACGGATATAACGTAAACCAATTAGCCATTCATAAGGCAACTTAGAAAGCATACTCAAATTAAACTCCTAATGAGATAAGACAGTTTGCCATAGAATACGAACATACGTCACATACAAATTAACAATACTTTTGTGTTTTCGCATAAAATCACGCACAGATTAATTTTTTAAAAGAATAAAACGGATTTTTGAAAGAAAAATAGTATGCAAAGAATCATGACTCGGCCCTATTCTTTCAAAAATGCCGAAAATTTAATCAAACAAGGAATTCATCCTGTATTAGCACGTATTTATGCAGCTCGCGGTATTGCTGATATTAAGGAATTATCGACAGAGTTATCTGATCTTTTGCCACCTTCTGGTCTATTAAACGCACAAAAAGCGGCATCCTTTTTAGCTGATACTATTTCCCACAAAAAGAAGATTTGCATTATTGCTGATTATGATTGTGATGGAGCCACAGCTTGTGCTGTTGCCATTCATAGCCTACAAGTTATGGGAGCTAACGTATCTTTTCTAGTTCCCAATCGTTTTGAAGATGGTTATGGGCTCACGCCTAATCTTGTGCATAAAGCACGCAATGAATTCCAAGCAGAAGTATTACTAACCGTTGATAATGGTATCGCTAGTCTTGATGGTGTCTGGGAAGCTTATCAGCAAGGAATGGATGTTTTAATTACAGATCACCATTTACCCGGAGATCAACTTCCGAAAAACTGTATTATCGTTAACCCCAATCATCCTGATTGTACTTTTGGGAGTAAGAACCTTGCCGGTGTCGGTGTGATTTTTTATGTCATGCTTATGCTTCGTGCAGAACTTCGAAAACGAGGTGTTTTCAACGAAAAAAACCAGCCTAGATTGGATGGTTTATTGGATTTAGTTGCATTAGGAACGATTTCAGATGTCGTTAACCTTGATAAAAACAATCGTATATTAGTTGCACAAGGTCTGAAACGAATCAAATCAGGCAACATGCAAAATGGCATCTCTGCTCTATTTCAAGTAGCAGGAAGAGAATGGAGAAATGCTTCATGTTTTGATTTAGGCTTTTTGATTGCCCCTCGTCTAAACGCTGCCGGCCGTTTAACAGATATGAATCTTGGCGTGGAATGCCTCATTACGAAAGAAAACTCTCGTGCCTGGGAAATTGCTCAGGAGCTAAATGAAATTAATAAAGAAAGACGGGAAATCGAAACTGGTATGCGTGAAGAAGCAGCACAAATGCTCGAATCCTTTGAACCGAGTGAAAGTGCTTCGATATCCATACTGGACTTTAATTGGCATCAAGGAATTATTGGAATTTTAGCTTCAAGAATAAAGGATCGATATTACCGTCCTGTTTTCGTTTTCGCCCCAAATCAAAATGGAACCCTACGGGGATCCGGACGCTCTATTCCAGGATTTCATCTACGAGATGCATTAGATCTTTTGACTAAACGATATCCCAATGTTATTTCCCGATTTGGCGGTCATGCCATGGCTGCGGGTGTAACACTTTATGAAAATGCCTATGAAACATTTTGTGAAGCTTTTGAAAGCATTGCAAAAGAACAGCTTTCCAAGACTCATCTAGAACGTGTTATTGAAACAGATGGTGCTCCAGATCTTTCATGTTACACCTTAAATTTTGTTCAACAACTTGAATCACAAATCTGGGGTCATGGATTTGAACACCCTATTTTTAGTGACTATTTCCGAATTACAAATCAAAGAATATTAAAAAACAGCCACTTACTTTTGCAATTAGAGAAAAATGGTTTGCGTTTCTCTGCTATTTATTTCAACCACGCTGAATTTCTACCAGAAAATATCCATCTTGCTTTCAGATTAACCAGTAACGAATACAATGGCATGACTTCCATTCAATTGGTTGTTGAAAGTGCTCAAGAAGCCAAATTAAACTGAAATCCAAAATAACTTACTGTTATATGCTGGTAAAAAACCAGATGAATGACGTCTTTTTAAATTATCATTGCTTAAAACACATGACGAAGTGCCCTGAATAGAATATAGTTAAATGCATATTTATTCTATTCGGGTCATACCATGAAATTTGATGTCGTCATTGTTGGAAGCGGTCTAGCAGGGATATCTGCAGCACTTAGACTTCCTTCCACATACAAAATTGCCTTGATATGTAAGCGTACTTTAGACGAAAGTGCCAGCAACTACGCCCAAGGTGGTATTGCAGCTGTATTGGATCCAGTTGATTCTATTGATCAACATGTTATGGATACCATGAGAGCTGGCGCTGGTCTTTGTGATGAAAACGTAACGCGTTTTATTGTTGAAAATGGTGTCGAAGCAATTGACTGGTTAATTGATCAGGGTGTTCCGTTTTCTCGAGACGAAAACTCCGCAATTGGTTTCCATCTTACTCGAGAAGGTGGTCATAGCGAACGAAGAATCATTCATGCTGCTGATGCTACAGGTCATGCTGTTCAGCTAACACTGGAGAAAAAAATCCGAGCAAGCAGCAATATTCATATTTTTGAAAATCATTGTGCTGTCGACCTGATTACCTCTGATCGTTTAGGAATGGAAACACATCCCATTCGTTGTCATGGTTTATATGTATTGGATGAACAGGCACAAAAAGTACATACTTTTTCTGCTAAACATACGGTTATAGCAACAGGTGGTGCAGGTAAAGTTTATCTTTACACAACGAATCCGGATACTTCTAGTGGTGATGGTATTGCAATGGCTTGGCGTGCAGGTTGCCGAGTTAGCAATATGGAATTTATTCAATTTCATCCTACCTGTCTTTATCATCCATGGGCAAAATCTTTCCTGATTTCCGAAGCTGTACGCGGTGAAGGTGGACAACTAAAATTACCAGTTGAAGCAGGAAACGATGCCGGAAAACGTTTCATGGAGTGGCATGATCCAAGAGGTGAACTTGCTTCTCGTGATATCGTCGCTAAAGCAATCGATTTTGAGATGAAAAAACGTGGATTAGACCACGTGAATTTGGATATTACTCATCAAGATAGCGACTTTTTAAAAAGCCACTTTCCTACTATTTATACACGTTGTCTTGAACTTGGAATTGATATTACAAAACAACCTATTCCTGTTGTTCCAGCTGCACACTATACCTGCGGTGGAATTGTTACTGATCTTAACGGAAGAACAGATATCCAAGGTTTATATGCCATTGGTGAAGCTGCTTGTACTGGATTACATGGTGCGAATCGACTTGCAAGTAACTCGCTTTTAGAATGTCTGGTTTTAGGTCGAATGGCGGCTATTGATATTACAAAACAGGAAGATGTTCCCATCATTTCTCTTCCTGCGTGGGATGAAAGCCAAGTTTCTAATCCGAATGAAGAAGTTGTCATCTCACATAATTGGGACGAATTACGACGTTTTATGTGGGACTACGTCGGTATTGTTCGCACAACAAAACGTTTAGAAAGGGCGCAAAGAAGAATTCAGTTACTCAAAGAAGAGATTGATGAGTATTATGCCAATTTCATTATAACAGTTAATTTACTGGAGTTACGTAACTTAGTAGATGTAGCTGCAATGATTGTTGAAAGTGCTTTGATGCGTAATGAAAGTCGAGGCTTACATTACAGTTCAGATTATCCACACACTCATCCTAAAGCTATTCCAAGTATACTCATTCCCCAAAAGAGACGTCGTACGCTTTTAAATCAGAATAATTAACTTAACAGAAAGTTCATAACGAAGCCCCCAAAAGTTTTAAAGATTTGGGGGCAATTCGGTTTTAATTTTTTAATACAAAATCTATATTAAATGGAAGTTTTATTTTTCAACCCAACCCCATTTCTTCCAGACTTCTTGTGCTTCTTTAGATTGAACGAAATCAATAAATTCTTCTGCAACTTTTCTGTTTTTGGAATTTTTTGTGATCGCAATTTCTGAAGCACGATAAATAACATTTACAGGAGATAAAGTTACAAACTTAGCTTTGTCTTTGCCAATAGAATTTGCCCAATGAGACCAAATAATCAAGGCATCGATTTCTTTATCACTACTCCATCTATCAACTGCCATTTTTGAATTTGGTGCATAAAATACGATATTTTTTCTTAGTCTTGCAAGATTTTCTTGTTTACCATCTCTCAATGCTACATCTTCATACAAACCAACTTGTCCTGCACCATCTACAACCATAACTTTGACATTTTTCTTCAACAAATCATTAAATGTTTTAATGTTTTTAGGATTATCAGGACGAACAACAATTCCTGCTTCCCTGATATTTAAAACTTCAACGTCTGTATGATTTAATTGATCTGGTAAAAGTTTAATAAAGGCATCCATCATAGAAGAATTACCAGAATAAATAATATCTGCATTTTCTTTAGCATTGTTAATCCATTTTGGAGTCGGCCCTGCTACTACTTCCACTTTATTATTTGTTTTATTTTGAAACTGTACAGCCAACTCCTTCATGACTGGAGCTGGACCACCTGGACCATATACAACAATATCAGCAGCCATTGCTGAAGCTGAAAGTAAAAATAAGAAAATTAAACTAAGCTTTTTCATATTCCTTCCTTAAAACTAATTAGATTTCTGTTTTTACTAGGGAGTTCTTCCTCACAAAAAGCTTTACTGCTTACATAAAATATGTGCTTTTTAATAAACTTTGAGTAATATTTTACAGAAAAGTGTGGGTGCGAACAAAATCTTGGACTAGATAGGATTTTGTCCGCACCCCTGGTTGTCTTGTCGCTACTTTTTTGCATATTGACTTATCAATTATGCCCCTAATATACTGAGTTTTAATGCGAGATGAAATGCTTATTTCCTCTTAGCAGCTATTGCTTCAATTTTATCTAGGCGACTTTGTAATCCTTCTTCTATCTCAGTAAAATCGCTATCGCGAGCAAAATCAATAGCACTCATATCCCAATCATTTCTCAAACGAACATCTGCCCCATGGTCCAAAAGCAACTTTATGGTTCTGATATGACCACTTCTTGCTGCCATCATCAAAGGAGTCGTCTTATTTGGTGCAGGTGCATCAACAATAGCTTTTTTAGCTAAGAGCATCAAAACAATTTCTTCATTACCAACTGCTGCTGCATAATGTAATGCTGTCCAGCCAGATTGATTAACTTTCGCTCCTTTTTCTAATAATGTTTTTACAGCGGGCACATTAGATTTCCATGCGGCTAGCATAAGTGCTGTATTTCCATTATCTGCACGTTTATCTAAATCAATTCCAGGTGTATTAACCAATAAATTAAAAACATCCATAGCACCTTCATGCATCGCAATGATCAGCCCGGTATTTCCTTTATATGGCTCTGTGATATTAGGATCAACTCCTTTATCCAGGAGATCTCGAATAAGACTAGCGCGATTGAGTTCCACTGCTTTAAAAAATTCGCTTCTGTCATCAGCATGTACTGAAGACATAGTCAAACAGCCAATTAAAGAAAAAAACAGGAGGAAAGCGATTTTTTTTATAAAACGACGCAGATTCACCAGACTCATTGTATTGCAACCTTTCAATAACATATTGAAATAAAATAAAATTTTAGAATCGTTTATTATAAGTGAATCGTATTTTACTTCGAAATAAGAATTGAAGCTTATACAAAGTTAAGCAAATCAAAAAAGAATTCAAAAAGAGAAAGAAAAAAGGAAACTGCAAAAAATTAGGGAGATTGTTTCCAATCTCCCTTTTGTCAAACTTGTTCAATCTTTTGATATTACATCATTGCGAATGCAACACAAACAGCAGCAACTAAAACAACTACAGCACCGATAATGTTAGATTTGTTCATAACTTAACCTCTTATTAAACTTTTTAAAATATGGAATCTCTATTTCGTTTGCAAATTTTTTGACATTACATCATTGCGAATGCAACGCAAACAGCAGCAACTAAAACAACTACAGCACCGATAATGTTAGATTTATTCATGGCTTGACCTTATTAAAAATCATTTTAAACATGTAATCTCTATTTAGAGATTCCACCGCTTTCGTTAGGGTTACTGTACGCCTGTTCTTGACTTAGATCAATGTGTCGTTTTATCGAAAAATACCAATTTGGCGTTGATTAACTATTAAAAAACATTGATCTAGATCAAGTTCATATTAAATAGTCATGAAAAATTCTTTTTAAGACAATTTCGTAATATGCTGTTTATTTTTTCATTCAAAACTACTATAACCTATTGTTCTTTAAGGTTAAAAAGTCGGAAAAAGTTTTGTTTGCTTTCTTTTGCAATTCGGGCAACAGAAATACCTTTTATTTTGGCTAATTGTTCTGCAACATCGGTTACATAAGCCGGTTCGTTTTGTTTTCCTCGAATAGACTGAGGAGCAAGATAAGGTGCATCTGTTTCAATCAGGATACGATTAAGAGGAATCAGTCTAGCAACATGATGAAGTTCTCTTGCATTTGGATAAGTCAACACTCCGGAAAAGGAAATATAAAAACCCATATCCATCGCTGCTTTTGCAATAGGCATGGTTTCATTAAAACAGTGCATGATGCCGCCAAAACCACCTGCATCTGTACCGGCACCCTCTTCTTGCAAAACGCGAATGACATCATCTGCTGCTTTTCGAGCATGAATAATCAAAGGCTTACCACATTCTTTTGCTGCTCGAATTTGTGTACGGAAACGTTCAAACTGCCAATCCCTATCGCCTTTTACATGATGGTAATCCAATCCTGTTTCACCTATTGCAACTACCTTAGGATGACGCGCATATTCCACCAAAGTTTTGACATCTGGTTGTTTATTTTCCTTACGAGCCGGATGAACACCAACAGCGGCATAAAGATTGTCATGCTTTTCCACCAGTCTTAACACATCCGGAATATCATTTAGACTAATTGAGACGACTAAAGCATGAGAAACGCCTCTTTTTTTCATATTGGATAAAACTTCTGGCAAGCGTTTTGCCAACGCAGGAAAATGAATATGGCAATGAGAATCAACGTACATGTGTAAACTCTTTAATAAAAAATTGTGTAGGCTGAATTGTAATTGATCCTGAATTCTTATGCATTTTTAAATTCTTTTTTATACAAAAAGACGCGCATAATCCATCAAGATATCTTCAATTAAAAGGCGTAAAACAAGCGGATGTTCCGATACTTTTTTTCTTTCGGTTGTTTTTTTAATCATCCGCAACAACTCATTCAAGTTGACTTGTGATGCTTGTTTTTCAATTTGTGGTTTCCAACGCAAAAAATAACGCAAACGTCCTGTCATCCGCATGGACAAAAGATCATAAAGCCATCTTTGTAACCAGGAGATAATATCGGTTGCTGATGATTTTCTGAGTTTTTCAGCCGTTATCAACGACATTTCAATATCAGGAGAAATTAATGCTGCTAAAAAAGCATCCATTTCTTCCCGAACGTTATTTCTGGCTTTTTCCAATGCCAAAATAGGCGCACCACCTTGCTCTGCAAGCCAAAATTCTGCATCGTCAATACCTTGTTCTTTTAACCAGTTTAACGCTGAAGTAAATTCCGGTGATGGCATAGGAAATTTTCGACAACGGGACAAAATGGTAGGCAATAAATCGTTAATTTGGTTTGAAACCAAGATAAAAACGGTATTGGAAGGAGGTTCTTCCAACATTTTTAATAATGCATTGGATGATTCTGTTGTTAATGTTTCTGCCGGGTACAAACAAATAACACGATATCCTCCTCTAGAAGTAGAAAGACCGATAATACTACCCAACTCACGAATTTGATTAATCCCGATCCATTTGGATGGCGCACTACCGGAACGGGTTGTTTTCTTTTCAGTCTTTTCTGAACTATCTTCTGCCTTTGCAGTCGTATCCAATGCAGGAGGTAAAATACGACGATAATCCGGATGCGTTTGTTGATCAAACCAGTTGCAAGATGAGCATTGAGAACAGGGATGTCCATCTGGTAAACGTTGCTCACATAAAAGTGTTTTAGCGAGATATTCCGCAAAAATATTTTCACCGATACCAGGCGAACTATATAACAAAATAGCATGAGGGAGATTCTTCTCCATATGAAGAAACTGCTCCCAAACGGGTTGATGCCAAAAAAGTATTTTGTTGTCTTTTGTAATCAATGGTATCGCTCAATAAGTCAGGTAATGTCTTGCAAAAATGCTTTCAATTTTACTTGTATTTCTTCAATAGTTTGCGAGCTATCAATCAGTATAAAACGTTTGGGAAATTCACGAGCCCGTCGTAAATATTCTTCTCTGACGCGCATAAAAAACGTTTCCTGCTCACTTTCAAATTTATCACGAACACGAACAGCTTCTAAGCGGGCATTGGCAACTTCAGTTGGCACATCAAACAAGAAAGTAACATCCGGTTGCAAATCAGGATGAACCCAATTTTCAAGTTGTTGCAGCTTTTGCCGGGAAAGACCACGACCACCACCCTGATAAGCAAAGCTAGCGTCAGTGAAGCGATCTGAAATGACCCAGTCCCCTCGACTTAATGCAGGTTCAATCACAAGGTCAATATGCTCTCTTCTCGCTGCAAACATGAGTAACGCTTCTGTTTCGAGATGCATTTTTTCATGCAACAAAAGTGTCCTTAAGTCCTCGCCTAATTTGGTTCCACCCGGTTCTCTTGTTACAACAACTGTTTTTCCTTTTTCTTTCAGAAACTGGGTAACAAATTGAATATGAGTCGATTTTCCAGCACCATCAATGCCTTCAAAGGTAATAAACCGTCCTCTTTCATTATTTTTAATATCGGTTTTCATTTTTTTCGCAAGAATTTATCAACCGCTTTATTATGATCAGCCAAATTCGATGAAAATTCACTTTTTCCCGTACCATCCGCACGTGATACAAAATAAAGCGCTTCTGTTTTTTCCGGATAAAACGTTGCTTTAAGAGCCGCATTTCCTACCAAAGCAATTGGCGTTGGCGGCAACCCAAATCGGGTATAAGTATTGTAAGGTGTATCGGTCGTCAAGCTGGAGCGATAAATGACACCCTTATATTTATCTCCCATACCATAAATAACCGTTGGATCTGTCTGTAATTTCATGCCTATTTTTAAACGATTTGTAAAAACACCAGCAATGCGCGCTCTGTCTTCCGGATGTCCTGTTTCCTTTTCAACAATTGAAGCCATCGTAAGTGCTTCATATGGTGTTTTATAAGGCAATGATAAATCTCGTTTTTCCCAATAGTTGTATAAACGTTTTACCAATTCCGCATGGGCTTGACGATATATTTGCATATCACTGCTACCTTTATTAAAAAAATAGGTATCAGGAAAAAAAAGCCCTTCTGCCGCGTTCCATGACAATTTCAGTTTTTCAATTAACTCTCGTTCTGTTAGGTTTACAGTATCGTGTTTCAATTGAGGGTGAGCCGCAATTGCTTCTCTCATTTGTTTAAAGGTCCATCCTTCAACGATTGTCAGTGACTGATAAGAAAACAACCCTTTTGCCAGACGATTAACCAAATCAGATGGCGTTTCTCCTGGTTTCAGTTCGTAGCTTCCTGCTTTCAGTTTTGTAGTATTTCCGGTTAAACGCACCAAGAGTCCAAACAAAGTACTGTTAACTTTTATTCCCTGTGCATTCAGTTGATCAACAACATAATTCAGTCCACCAGGACGAATATCAAATGGAATCGATTCTTTTGAACTGGAAATAGATGAATTTGCCCACCAAGCAAAACCAGAAAAAATCAGAGAAATTACAATGGCGAAAACAAGAAAAACTCTTTTAAAAACAGTCATATGAACTCGTCTCAGCAAAAAAACAGGAACACCTTTATAATGAATTCGTTTTTAATAAAGGAATTTATTTTGTTACTAAGGATAACTAGTGAACTCGTATTTTCTCACGAAATTTCATTAAATTCTGCCTTGTAATGAAATAACAAAACTGGCAAATGCATTTTTTCGACAAAATTGAATCTGGCGTTATTTCTCATCTACCCAAATATGGCTTGGTACAAGTTTCTGGTGAAGATGCTGTTTCTTTCATTCATGGACAGTTAAGTCAGGATATTGCAAATTTAAAAATGAATGAAATTCGTTTTGCTGGCTATTGCCTGGCAGATGGACTTTTATTTGCAACTCTTTTTGTATGGAAGTCAGATCAAAATGTTTTCCTTTTGGTTCCTCAAACCATTTTGCCGTCACTTCTTAAAAGATTACAGATATTTATTTTGCGTTCCAAAGTTAAATTAACTGATGTCAGTCAATCCTATTCTGTTGCTGGATTAATAGGAAAAAACATCGAAAAGATGTTACTTCCTAAATTGACAGAATTACCAAAAAATCTTTATGAAAAAAAGGAATATGATCAAAATATTTTCATCAAAATAAGTGATGCTTTTGATGCTCCCCGTTTTTTATGGATTTCTCCTCAAAAAAACAATGCTGATTTGTCTAAAAACTTGCACATAGCACAAGAAAAGGATTGGGAACTCACAGAAATTGATGCAGGTATGCCGGAAATCGATTCTTCAAGACAAAATCGTTTCCTGCCACAAGAAATCAATATGGACAGAATTGGTGGCATCAGTTTTACCAAAGGCTGTTATCCAGGTCAGGAAATCATTGCTAAATGTCAGCGTCAAAATATGTCTAAAAGACGGATGATTCGCGCTTATGCTGATATACCGAATACTGTTTCAGAAATAGACCTATCTTCCTATACAGCTGTTTTTGAATCCAATGATGAAAATCCTTGTGGAATTTTATTTCAAGCAGTTTTTCGAGATAAAAATTGTATTGACTGCTTACTTATCGTTTCGCATAATGCAATAGCTTCAAAATCACTACGTTTGGGTTCGCCAGATGGTCTGGTTTTACATCAAAAGGCCCTTCCCTATTCTCTTTCGGATGAATAAAACGTTGTTACTATGTGTTTAATTGTTTTTGCTTGGCAAGTTGTTCCTTCTATACCATTAATTGCAGCAGCAAATCGGGATGAGTTTTATGATCGCCCGGCAAAGCCTGCTCATTGGTGGGAAGATAATCCGAATATCTATGCAGGACGTGATTTACAAGCCGGCGGCACTTGGATGGGAGTGCGAAAAGATGAGAATAACCATACCAATAATCGTTTTGCTGCGATTACCAACGTACGTGCTCCTCAATTCAGAAAACCTAAAGATACCTCAAGAGGTAAACTCGTCAGTGATTTTTTAGAATCTGATCTTTCTCCTGAAGAGTACATTGCTCACATCAGAAAAGATGCATACAAATATAATGGATTTAACCTATTGGTTGGAGATGCTAATACTTTGATTTGGTTTTCTAATTGTGGTTATGGACGATCAATCAACGGTAAACCATTAAAACCTGGAATCTATGGCTTATCAAATGCCCTTCTCAATGATCCATGGCACAAAGTAGTACAAACACGTGCTCACTTTGCAAGTCTTTTGGGACAAGGTGCTCCTGTAGAAGCCTATTTCGAAATGCTTTCAGATACCACTCGCGCGCCTGATGCTTATTTACCTGATACAGGTGTTGGAATCGAATGGGAAAAATTGCTATCTTCCGTTTGTATCATTTCACCAGACTATGGCACACGAGTTTCAACGTTTGTTCAACTGTACGATGAAAAACCACCTCTCCTGAACGAACGCGTAATACGCTAACCCGATGATAATTGAAGAAATTAATACCAAATTAAATGATCTAGCAAAAGAAAATCTTTTGCGACAGCGGCGCACCATCTCATCAGCTTGTACCGTCTTAGCTGAAGTCGATAATCAATCCTTACTTACTTTTTCAAGTAATGATTATCTCGGACTTGCTGCCAACCCTATTCTGGCTGAAACTGCAGCTATCGCTGCTAAAAAGTGGGGAGTTGGCTCAGGTGGTTCTCATGTCGTAACCGGTCATATGCAACCGCATGAGGAACTTGAATTAGCTTTAGCAAAATTTGTAGAAAGCCCTAGATCACTTTTTTTCAGTACCGGATACATGGCCAATATAGGGGTTGTACCTGCTTTGGTCGGTCGTGAAGATGCTGTATTTTCAGATCGTTTAAATCATGCTTCTCTTATTGATGCCGTCCTTTTATCACGAGCAGAAAACATTCGATATCGTCATAACGACACAGCACATTTAGCTTCTTTATTAAAAAAAAGTAAGGCTAAGCGAAAATTGATTCTAACTGATGCTGTTTTCAGCATGGATGGCGATGTTGCACCATTACCTGAACTTTATGAGTTAGCAGAAAGATATGATGCTTGGTTGGTCATTGATGATGCTCACGGTTTTGGTGTGTTGGGTCATGAAGGTCGAGGCACTCATTCACACTTTGGCATACCGATATCACCACGTTTAATCTATATCGGAACACTGGGTAAAGCAGCTGGAGTCTCTGGTGCTTTTGTTGCAGGAACAGAAAATGTTATTGAATGGCTACTACAACGGGCTAGAACTTATACTTTTACAACTGCCACCAGCCCCATCATATCAGCCTGTATTTTAAAAAGTTTGGAACTCATAGAAAAAGGTTCTTTATTGCGATCCCATCTTTTCTCATTAATTGAACGTCTACGTTTAGGGTTATCGCAATCAAAATGGCAACTTCTGTCATCACCTACAGCAATACAACCTGTTATCATTGGCACTAACGAAGAAACTTTACGTCTTTCAAAGAATTTAATCGAACGAGGCATTTTTGTTCCGGCAATTCGTCCACCAACGGTTCCAAAAGGAAGTGCACGCTTGCGTATTTCCCTTTCTGCCGGGCATAATGTAGAACAAATTGACCTTTTAATTGCTGCTTTAAAAGAATTGCAATGAATAAACTTGTTTTTTGGCATGGATGGGGACTAGGACCAGGTGTATGGAATGATCTGGTTGAACAATTACGTCCTTTGCTTTCTGACAAATATGAATTGGTTGTTCAGCCGCAACCAGCTTATACCCCTGAACGAAGACCTGTTATTCATTACTCTGCTTCAGAACTTTTAAAAGATTTAATGCGGGATTTACCCACACCCGTAACCATTTGTGGTTGGTCTTTGGGAGCCATGTTGGCCATGTTGGCAGCTTCGCTTTTCCCTGAACGTGTCGATAAACTCATTCTGATCGGTGCCACACCACAATTTATGAAGCGTACAGATTGGTCTGATGGTGTACCACTTAACATGATTGACAAATTAGGGTCCAGTCTTCGAGTTGATCCATCATCGACTATACGCCGTTTTATTACTATTTTTAATCAAAATGATATTCATGCCAGAGAAATTGCTCGCAAATTAACGGATATCACTTCAGCACCAGCCCCGTCATTGGAATCCGGGCTTGATTTACTCAAGCACACTGATTTGAGACCCATTGTACAAAATATTTCTCAACCGACTTTATTACTGCATGGAGCAAAAGATCCTTTAATGCCACTTTCAGCGGCGCAATGGTTGCAAAAGAACATGAAACAAGCACAACTCGCTGTTTTACCGAATGCTTCTCATGCTCCTTTCCTTTCTGATACACAATCTAGTACTCAAATCATTTCGGACTTTTTAAATGCAAGTCATTGATAAAACCCGTATCTGTGCTGCATTTGATAAAGCCGCAGAAGATTACGATGCTATTGCTATTTTTCAGCAAACCGTATGCAACAATCTCATTGACTTCTTCTATGCTTTTTCAGTAGATATACCAGTGCCTGACTTTGTTTTGGATGGAGGATGTGGAACAGGATATGGTTCTATTTTAATGTCACAAATGTGGCCAAAATCCCAGATTACCGGATGTGATCTTTCTACAGAAATGCTTCGGTTAGCTCAAGAAAAAAACATTCATACGGTTTGTGCTGACTTGGAGCAACTACCTTTTTCCGATAAACAATTTGACCTTGTATGGAGTAGCCTTGCTCTTCAATGGTGTAAAACGCCAGAAGTCTATCAAGAGTTATATCGAGTTTTAAAACAGGAAGGTGTCTTACTTTTTGCTACTTTAGGTCCAGATACTTTAAAAGAATTGAATTATGCGTTTTCTGCTATTGATCAACATCGTCATGTACGATCATTTTTTAGTGAAGCAGAAACGAAAAAAGCTCTGCAATTAGCTGGATTCCAAAATATTCAGCTTAAAAGTGAAATGCGTACTATTTATTTTCCAGATTTTCAAACACTTTTAAAAAGTGTAAAAGGTATTGGAGCCAATCAAGTTGGTAATGAACGACGCAAAACGCTTTTGGGAAAAAATGCATGGAAATCCGTACAAACGCGTTATGAGACTTTGCAAAGCGATTCAGGACTACCCGTTACCTACAATCTTATTTTTGGATTTGCAAAACGCTAATACTTATTGAGGACGAACTTGATTACGTCGACCCATCCCTAAAAGTCGAGTAATTTTTGGAGGTGATTCTCCAATATGAAACTCTCTGACAATATCCCTTTTTACCTGATCAGCAACTGTCATACGCTCTCTCTGACGTAAATGCTCAACCAAGGACTCGACCATAAATATTTCTACCATCAAGCCTGGGCGATTAATATCGCAAAGAACTTCCCACATATAGGCACCATTTCTTTGCCGGATATATTTCAAATTTCTTAAAGCATGAATAAATTCACGCTTTCTACGAACATCAATTTCGTATTCGACTGTTACTAAAATGGGGCCCCTATCCATTTCATTTGAGTCAAATTCAAATGGTGTAGTCCAATCCAAAGAAGGAGATAAATTGATAACATCATGCCGACCAATTTCAAAGCGCCAAGAAGCAATGATTCCAACAAAAGCACCAACAGCAGAAAAAACCAATGATGTAGGGATATCAATTACTGAAGCAATTTTTCCCCAAATAACACTTCCCGCAGCAAACCCGCTGGTATAGATAACCCAATGCAAAGCGAGTCCTCTTGCCCTGACCCATCCAGGTAAAGCAGTTTGTACTGATGTCGTTAAAGAAGCAAAAACCGTCATCCACGCCACACCAATCAATAACATAGCTGGAGCCGCTTCATAAACACGCGTGCTATAGGCTAGTCCCAGCATGGCAATAGCATAAAAACAGGATGCAATAGCAACTAACAGATCTCGACTAATACGACCATGAAAACGAGGTAAAAACATGGCACCCAAAATAGCACCAACCCCAATACAACCCAACATCAATCCATAAGTACCCGGACCACTAGACAATTGATGACGAACCAATAAAGGTAATAATGCCCATGGTGCACTAGCAAAAATAAAAAAGGCTGCTCCCCTTGCTAGAACTGCTCTTAATTCAGGAGAATATCTTGCGTAACGCAATCCGGCACGGATCGCATCTTTTAAATGCTCTTGAGGCAATTTACTGGATTTTGCGTCATGATGCCATTTTTTAAACGCAAATATCACAGCAAAAAATGAAATCGCATTTAGGATAAAAACAGCTCCAGGTCCTGTAAAAGAAAGAATAATACCGGCTACAGCAGGTCCGATTGCTCTAGCAGAATTCATAGCTACACTATTTAATGCAATAGCAGATTGCAATTCTTCTTTTCTGACCAATTCGGGAATAATTGCACCCCACGCTGGCATCATCATAGCTGCACCAATGCCCATAGAAAATGTCAGAATCAGTAATGTTAGAGCCGTTGTATAACCGGTCAAAGTTAAAAAACCCAATAATGTAGCTGTTATAGCCATCCATATTTGAGTCAGTATCAAATAGCGACGACGATCAATAATATCTGCCAGTGCCCCGGCAGGAATAGCAAGTAGAAAAAAAGGAATGGTCGTTGCTGCTTGAACCAAAGAAACCATCAATGGATCAGGAGCTAGTGAAGTCATCAGCCATCCTGCTCCGACTTCCTGCATCCAGGAACCAATATTGGAACAAAGTGTTGCTATCCACATCATCCTGAAAACAGGATTTTTAAGTGGTGACCAAGGTCCAACTTGCTCTATATTATGTTCTTTTTCCTCTGGCACTTTATGTTCCATTTCATTTAACTTCAATTATTTCTGCTTTTTAAAGAAGAGCATCTATACTTGATCGGACAATAAAATTTTACGCTTCTTCAGTTTGCTCCTTTTTATCTAATTCATCAAAATAATCTGCCAAACTTTGATCCAGATTTGTTTCTATTATTGATGTGATTTTAGAAGAAAGTTCATTTTTTTCTTCCGGATCGAAAACAAAACGATTAAAAACATCCGCCAAAGTAATTTTTTCAACATTACCGACCCAACGCCATTCATTTAAGGAGCGCCGTATGGTTTTTCTTTGACGGCGAATAATGATATGTGTTCTTCTTTGAAGATGTCTTACCCAACCGGCTTCTAGCATAGATAACAGCATATTTTCCAATTCTGCATTGGAAAGACTGACATGATGCTGTAAATTTGCCCACCCCAGTGATCTTTTTCCTTCTGAGCGAGCATAAAAAAGTATCTGAATAATAAATAAAGCATCAGCAAACTGATTACCTGGCATTTCTGTTCTTTTCCACCTTCCACTTCGAAGATCTGGTAAGGAAGAAGTGATAACTGCACCAAAAAGCATGATTAAAGAACTGACATAAAGCCAAAGCAAAAACATGGGAATCAAAGCAATAGCGCCATATATTTTTTGGTATGAAGCAAATTGCATGATAAAAACGGCAAACAACCTTTTTGCTATTTCAAAAGAAACGGCTGCAAACAAACCACCGTAAAAAGCATCTTTCCATAAAATCTGACGATACGGCACAAAACGATAGAGGAATGTAAACGCCGTTGTTGACAATGCTGTGAGGAAAATAATAGGCCAAATCCCTTTCACATACGGTAATTGACTAACAATACCTCTTGCAGCCAAATACAAATACGAAGTCAAATAAAGTGAGCCACCTAAAATAATGGGGCCTAAGGTAGCTATAAAAAGATAAATAACAATACGCCGAAATATTGGACGTGGTTCCTGAACGCCCCAAATTCGATTAAAAGTCGTTTCAATCAAATTAAAGATCATCGCTGTGGTAAAAAGCATCGCTATAGATCCCACAATAGAAACTCTAGATGCTTTATTTGCAAAAAGCGTTAAATTAGAAAGAATGCCTTTTGCCATGCCAGGCGGAATCATGCCTCGAGAAAAATACATTTCAATTACTCTACGCATCATTTCGAACTGCGGAAAGTAAGTAAAAATAGCCAAAGCTACAGTAACTGCAGGAACAATTCCTAAAATCAAAGTATAAGTAATGTTACCGGCAACCTGCGTTAACCTTTCTTCATCTGTACGACGATAGACATACTGAAGCAAAGCAATAAGCTTCTGCAAATAGCGATTTTCAATTTGTATGCTATCAATCAAACTCATAATGTTATTTTTTACACAACAAATATTTAAGCTAGATTCAATATCACTATATATTGTTTTACCATTTTTCTCCGAATAAGTTATTGATTCATCAAGGGTCTCTCGTTAATTTTTAATCTTTTTAAAACAGCAATATCTTTTCAGAAGCATTTGAAATAGAATGCCCCATAATATAAATTTCATTGACTTCTTTTGAACTGATTGCTACTTCTTTATGTCCATGCAAATATTTTTAGATGAATGTCGAAATATCGTCGGTACGGATTACGTTATCACCGATGAAAAGGTCATGCTCTCATTTGTTACAGACTGGCGTCAGCGCTTCGTTGGACAAGCTTTAGCCGTAATAAAACCAGCCAATACAGAAGAAGTCGCTGCTATTGTTAAATTGTGCAATCAATATCTCGTTCCATTGGTCCCTCAAGGAGGAAATACGGGGGTGGTGTTAGGAAGTGTTCCTGACACTTCCGGCAAAGCAATTGTTTTATCTTTAACACGACTGAATAGAATACGAGAAATAGATGCAACAAATAATACGATTACAGTAGAAGCAGGTTGTATTCTTGACCATGTACATGATGCTGCAAATGAAGCAAATCGACTGTTTCCTCTTTCTCTTGCCTCTTCCGGCACCTGCACAATAGGTGGCAATCTTTCTGCCAATGCAGGCGGCACAGCTGTTCTTCGTTATGGAACAGCAAGAGATCTCTGTTTAGGATTGGAAGTTGTTACTGGCGAAGGAGAAATATGGAATGGACTTCGTGGATTAAGAAAAGATAATACAGGTTACGATCTACGTGATCTTTTTATAGGATCAGAAGGCACTTTAGGTATTATTACCGCTGCAGTCTTGGCGCTTTATCCTCAACCACGGGCAAAATTAACCGCCCTTGCCTCAACATCCACACCTCATCAAGCACTTCAACTTTTAAATATAGCTCAATCCTATTGCGGTAGTTCATTAACTGCATTTGAACTGGTTTCAAAATACGCAATGGAGTTGGTGTTAAAACACTTCCCTTTTCTTTCTGCTCCTCTTCCTTTGGAGACTGAACAATATGTTTTAATTGAACTATCAGACTCAGAATCTGAAGAGCATGCCATTAATCTTTTAGAGACATTTTTAGGTGAGGCAATTGAAAAAGAAATCATTAGTAATGCAGTTGTTGCTCAATCTGTAGCCCAATCTAAAAACTTATGGCAATTAAGAGAAAATATTTCCGAAGCACAAGCTAAAGAAGGCAAAAATATTAAACATGACATTGCCGTACCTACCTCTTCTGTCGCCGACTTCATTATTGAAACCGATGCCTTATTACAAGAGCATTTTCCTGGCTGTCAAATGGTAACTTTTGGACATCTGGGTGACGGGAGCTTGCATTACAACGTAGGTCGCCCACAAAACATATCAGAAAGCGATTTTTTAAATGAATCGCCTAAAGTTAATCGAATTGTTTACGACAGTATTGCCCGTTTTAATGGAACCATTTCGGCAGAACACGGTTTGGGCGCTTTAAAACGTGAGGAATTAGTTAGATACAAATCCCCTGTGGAAATTGCCTTAATGAAAAAAATCAAAGTTGCGTTTGATCCTAAAAACCTGATGAATCCAGGCAAAATCTTGTTCTAAAAATTACATTTACTTTTTTCAAAACATGAATGATTTCATTATTTTGATTGCACTTTCTATTCTCTGTCTTGTTCTCATTGTTTTTATATTGATTCGCCAATCAAAAGGAAAACTTTCCGAATTGGAATTACAGAACTTCAAAAAAGAGCTTATCCAAGAAATGCAACGAAATTTCCAAGTGGAATCCCGTGAAAATCGTATAGAACTAACAGGACAACTAACAAATTTCCAACAAATCGTTAATGGTCAGTTAACCTCGCAGGATATGGCTATTAAAAATTTTGAGGAAACGTATTCCCTAAAAACAGACCAACTAAGAGAAACACTCTCAGGAGCCGTAACACTATC